>NZ_JBQSVO010000027.1:0-32485 GCF_052376275.1 Pseudoalteromonas sp. AOP7-A1-14
CTGTAACACTTTTGAGTCTATTTGTGCATTTTTATCAAGCCACAAGCTTGAACAAACAAGGATTTGTTTATTACTAATATCTGATAATTTCAATTCATATAGTAAAGATACCCATTGTTTAATCTTTGCAGGAGGAGCTTTGATTGGGTGTTTAGCATCAAAGATTTCATCGTGAAGCATGCGTATTTGTATTAATCTATTTAACTTTTCTTGGTTTCTCAGTTTTTCTTCAACATCAGGTATGTTTTGAAACTCTTTAAACTTTTCTTCAAGAACAGAAGAAACATACGAAATAACTTTTTCTGTGCCTTCATTTAATAAAAGGCTTTTAAGTCCTTTACCAGTTATCTCTAATTTAAGATTTCCATCATTTACTATACAACTATTCATAACCACCTCCATATACGTTATAACGTATTATATCACATTTTATTTTTTTCAATGTTTTTTGGATTTTTTTTTGCAGAGCAAAAACCCACCGCGCAGCGCCTATGAGGCATAGGTTTTAGTGGGTTAAAATTTTGCAAATAGTACGTAATTGCAACAAACTTTCTCTTCAATTACCAAAAGGCGGAAGGTGTTATTGTAATATTTAGGTATGTTGAAGAATATCTAATTGTATAGATGTGATTACCAATTGTGGAGCTTGGTAATCTTTCGGTTATAAAATGTCTTACATCAGCTTTTTAACCAAATCTGTCGCTCTCAGATGTGTATAGCGCTTTAAGCTCGCTAAATCTTTATGCCCGGTGATTGCTGAGACTTCCATCATTTGCAGACCCTTTTCGAACAAGCGACTGGTAGCCTCATGCCGAAGATCATGAAACCTAAAGTCATCAATCCCTGCTCGCTCAGCAACTTTATTAAAAGCATGTCCTACCGAATCACTTAAAATATCAAATATTGGTCCATTCAATTTTCTAGGTTGTTTTAAAATTACCTCTTTGGCTCGTCGTGACAATGGCACGACTCTACTTTCACCATTTTTTGTATCTTTTAAAAAAAGAGTTGAATCTTTTGCATTAAACCCTTCCCAACAAATACAGCAATATCCGGCCTTTTCAAGTTCTTGTTTATTTCGTGCATTAGCTATTTCACCACGACGCATACCTGTTTCGATTGCAAGTATTATGATGTCGTGAATAATACCTTGGTACTTTTTAGCATATGCAAGTAATCGCTCTTCTTCACCAGCATTGAAGCGTCTATCTCTCGGCTTGCCTTTTGGGGGAAGTAAAACTGAAGTAACGGGGTTACCATTCGGTAAGTATATTTGCCACTCATTCATTGCATACTTAAACATGCGGCCTATTAGAGCCATCTCTTTTCTTACAGTGTCACCTTTCGCCTTTTCAAGTCGATAAGCTTTGTATTCACGTATAGTATGCACAGTTACATCAAGTAAACTTAATCCATCAAAAACAAGCTTTAATCGATTGATCATACAACGAATAGTTTTGGCTGATTTTTTTTCAGTAAGTTCCTCTATCCAGTAATCTTCAAGCGCATCCGATATTTTTTTCTGTTCAGCTAAACTTGTTGACTTAAAGGTAGACTTATCCATATCAGACTCAATATCTCGAGCCCACTTAGTCGCTTCACTTTTTGTAACAAACGTTTTTGATTGCGCAGGATACCCTTTACGCCTAATTTTTGCTTGCCACTTACCATTTTCACGCTTTTTAATAGTTGCCATTTATAACCCCCAAACCAACTGAGTAGACCAATACTGAGAATCATCGCAAAAATAAGAAAGGAATACTGGGGCAAAAAAAGTTGGAAATTTGCCCAAACAATTAATGTGGATTCGTGTAAAGCAAGTTGATTTTGAATAAAGCATAGAGTGTCCTAATTATGACAATATGAAACACTCAATATTGAGTGTCCCTAAACTGTCCCAAGGACTATAAGAGAAGATGGCCCGCCCGAGAGGATTCGAACCTCTGGCCTCACCCTCCGGAGGGGTGCGCTCTATCCAGCTGAGCTACGGGCGGCCAATAAGAATAAAGACTATAAAGTTAAGGGGTACTAACTTTTAGTTGTAACGTGAACTTACAAAGATGTATTGTAAGCCCACTATTACTGTACTCCCGCTTTCTTATAGCTCTCCTTCCGGAGAGCCACGTGATATCCATTTCACCACGAGAGCCATTTAGTTGCCACCACACTAACTCGCGATATCAGCGCTTAGGCATGGCAATAATAAAGCCATCTGCACGTAATTACTAGTAGCTAGTCACTATATGCTTATTAATTGGGCTATTTATAATAAATTACTTCACAAGTAAGCACAAAATCGTTATCAAGTAACAACAATTAATAAAATGCGTTACGAGAAAGCACTAGTGATTTTTATTTTCGCGGGTCAGCTTGCTTATTTTTTAGATGTTAAAGTTAAGCATGTCAGGGTTTCGTAAAAGATAACTCATCTTGCAAAGTCTCAGATGAGAATAGAGAACCACAATTTGATACTTGATAAAGTCGCTAAATATAAAGAGATTGCAACATGCTTTAGTGGTATTTAAAACGTAACTTCTTTGATCAGCTCATCTAATTGAGCGCATAGTAAAAGCACCTTTTTGTTAATTTCATGCTGGTTAATTGCGCACTGACTAATTTCATACTGATCGTACCAACAAATACATAACACTAAAAATACCACTTGGTAGCAATGCAGCTTATCAAGGGAGTTATAAAATAACGGCTCTTTTGGTGACTGCAGCTGTTTTAATTGCTGTTGATAGTCATCAAGTAATTGCTGCTTTTCAGTAGCGCTCATGTCAAAACTAACCACCAGTGACGCTAAGTCAAAATAAACATCATTAGTTTTAGCATATTCAAAATCAATTAAATAAGCCTGAGATTGGTTAATAATAATATTTTCACGCACTAAATCATTATGACAAAAACCAAAGTTACCTGGAAGTTTTCCAATCGTTCTAAGCGCCTTAGTAATGACCTGACTATAAAGCTGGTATAACCTACAGTTTTTATAATATTCAAGCTCCCAAGTAATGTTCATACACGCTGTCTGCACTGAATACCCATGTAGCGACACTAGCTGTTTAATTAAATCAGGGTGATAGCATGTGCCAACTTCACCTTCAATGTAGTTAAAAATAGCAATACGATTCTTTTTTTCACGCCATACGGGGGCTGGGCAAAACCCTTTAGTTGCATAGTGCTGCTGTGCATCAAGGCCTATATCCGGCCAATGATCACGATAATATTTTATTAAAAATGCAGCGTCTTGGCAGCATATTAAGTAGTTATCGTTACTCAAGCCACTTAATAAGGGGGTGATAGAGCTTAGCGTTAACTGTGGATTATAGCGATGAAAAACAGATGTAATTTGCTGTTTCGTCATTTATAGTTGCTCAAGCGGTTTTTCATGACTTTGCTCGTATTCTTCATACCAAGTTTTAAATCCCCACACGGCCATAATAGTGTAAAAGACGAATAGTACAAGCGTTGGGTAATAGCCTTTCTCGTAATAAAGGTACATAGATGCAGCATCAATAACGATCCAGTACAGCCAATTTTCGAGAACTTTTTTTGCAACCAAATAAGTTGTTACAACAGCAAAGCAGGTGGTAAAACTGTCTAAATAGGCAAAATCAGCATGGGTGTAGTGAGACATCAAAAAGCCAATCGCTACTGATACCAATGACGTCATTAATAAAATAACCATATGGCGATGTACTGACCACGAAGTAATGGATAAACTTTGTGGCTCGCCTTTATTTTTTCGCCATAACTGCCAGCCATAAACGGCCATATACATATAGTAAAAATGCAGTAATGACTCCATCAATAAAGCACCATTCCAATACATAATGGTATAAATTAATGTGCTTACAAATGCAGCAGGCCAACACCATAAGCTTTCTTTTATCGCTAATAGCAAGTAAGTCATTGAAAGCCCAACCGCTATATATTCCCATACTGACATAGCAGTAAAACCTGCCAGCATTTGCGTAATCATGTCCATTATTCAGTCGCTATACTAAAAGGTTATTGTTACTCTGGCGACAGATCGCCTGAAATAAACTTACACACAAAAATCGCTTTGCCAAACTCTTCATATGAGCGCTTTATTTCAGTATTAATTACAGACATTACTAAATCGTAGTCACCAAAAATTTGCGTCGACATGGTATTGGTGATCACTTTAAGGTCGTCATATTCGTTTAAACGGTCAATAAAGCCTTTAATAAAAGGGATGTAATCTTGATGTAATGGGTATTTGCTGATCTCTACAGATAATTTCATTGTTACTTCTTATTGGGCTAAAAATAGTTTCCTTATTGTAACTTGACCTTGCCCACAAGTCATTCAAAGGTAGAGAGGTGCCTCAAGAATGTGTAAAATTAGCTTAACTTCACATATTAACCGAGCTTGTTATGGCACGACGCATTACCTACACATTTAAAAATCAGCCCCGTGAGATTAATTTTTCAAAAGATAAGTACCACGATATGTATCACGCAATTGCTGCCGCTGAAGGTATTGATCTGACTAATTACTTACGCATGGTGCAGCAAATCGAAATGACTTCTAAAGGCTCTGCCGCAGTACGCAATTTTCGTGACCAAGAATTTGCTCGCATGGGGTTTAGTGATGTTTACTTTATAAAAGAATAATTAAGCCCACAAAAAAGCCCCGTATTTGCATACGAGGCTTGTATAATTGTTTAGCTTAAAGCTCTGTTAGACCATCGCTGTTTGTAGCTTTTTCATTGCTGTCTTTTCAAGCTGGCGAACACGCTCTGCAGATACACTGTACTTTTGTGCAAGCTCTTGCAATGTAGCTTTGTCGTCAGACAACCAACGCGCACTAACAATGTCTTGAGAACGCTCATCTAACGTTTTTAAAGCGCTAAATAAACGAGAGTGTGATTGCTCTTGCCATTGCTGCTGTTCAACGTCATCCGCTAAATCATTACTGCCATCAGTAAGGTACTGTACAGGTGAATAAGTGCTAGTTGGTGCGTCATCATTGTCGTCACCGGTTAGATCAAAACCCATGTCTTGACCGCTCATGCGCGATTCCATCTCACGAACTTCTTTTTCACTCACACCTAGCTCGCTAGCAACAGTGCTAACCTCAGCTTGGTTAAACCAACCTAAACGCTTTTTATTTTTGCGCAGATTAAAGAATAATTTACGTTGTGCTTTAGTGGTTGCCACTTTCACAATGCGCCAATTTTTAAGCACAAATTCATGAATCTCAGCTTTAATCCAATGCACTGCAAAAGAAACTAGACGAACGCCGACTGTTGGGTCGAAACGTTTTACCGCCTTCATTAGGCCGATATTACCTTCCTGAATTAAATCAGCTTGAGGTAAACCGTATCCTGAATAGCTTTTCGCGATATGTGCGACGAAGCGTAAATGCGACATAATGAGTTGCTTTGCAGCACTAAGATCGCCTTCTTCCTGTAAGCGGGTTGCTAATTTCTTTTCTTGCTCAGCTTTTAGCATAGGAATGGTACTTACCGCTTGAAGGTAACCGTCCATACTTGCGCTTTGTTGCCCTACAGTCAGTGCCATCGCGTATAAATCTTTACTCATTTTTCACCTCAGTGATAAACATTTGAAACTATCTTAGCACTCTTTAACCGAGAGTGCTAACCTGAATTAAAAACTTTTTTAAAGTTTAAATCAAGTGGTTTTTTACTATTAATTAATTTTACGCTAAGCCACTGAATAAGCGATGAACTATAGCTTTGCGAGCAGTTTAGAAAAATAAAACTTATTTTTCTAAACTGCTAAAAAGAGAGGATAACAACTCATTATGACAAAAATAAGATCATACTTTGTCAGGTTCTATTTCTTTAATATAGCGATTAACCGATAAATAAGAGCCAATAAAACCAAGGCTGGTTGCCAGTAAAACTAACACCCCAAACTCACCAACACTCAAGCCAATTAAATCAAACGATGTTTGATAAACCCCTGCCACTTCACTTACCGCAGCGCCTAGCCACCACATCATCAACGCCACACAAATAAAAGCGAATAAACCACCTATAACGCCATACCAAATACCCGTCCATAAAAATGGCGCATGGATAAAGGTATTCGTTGCACCAACTAGTTTCATCACTTGGATTTCTTCTTTTTTATCCATGATTGATAACCGTATAGTGTTGCCGATAATTAAAGTAACTGAAGTTAACAGTAGTAAGGCAATGGTAATAACACTCTCTTTTAATAAGCTCAGCAGCGCATTGAGTCGCTCAAGCCAAGCAATATCAAGTTTGCCAAAGTCGACCTCGCGTTCTGCTTCAAGCTTTTTTAAAAGCGCTTTGGCAGTCTCTGCTTGTCTAAAGCGTGAAGTAGGCGTAACCACCACCACATCAGGTAAAGGATTGGCATCCAGATACTCTAATGCTTGACCAAACCCTGACACCGACTTGAACTCAACTAGCGCGTCATTTTTCGCTATAAACCGTACTTTATCTATTTCGGGATAAAGCCCAAGACGCTTAACTAAGGTCTGGGTTTCTTTCTCATTTATGGTCTCTTTTACGAATAAAGAAATCTCAGCGGCTTCTTCAAAACCACTACTCACTTGTGAGACATTTTTTACCACTAAATAAAGTGTCGCAGGTAAGGTTAAACTTAAGCCTAGTACCGCAATAGTCATTAACGATGCAAGTGGTGTTCGCCACATTTCACCTAAACTATGCACACCTTGACGAAATATATTGATTATAAAAAAGTAACCGCCAGCTATCGCTGATTTTTTCGGTCGTTCAGTGGTACTTTTTCGCCCTTTAAAAAGTAAGCTCATAGCGTAGCCTCCGCTAAAGGGTCTTGACTCATGCGACCATCGCTTAATGTTAAACTGCGATAACGCATACGCGAGATCAAACCAATATCATGGGTGGCAATTAATACCGTAGTACCATGATTATTAAACTCTTCAAATAACCTTAATATGTCCATTGAAAGCTCAGGATCAAGGTTACCCGTTGGCTCATCGGCAAGTAATAATGGTGGCGAGTTAACAATGGCACGAGCTATACCAACTCGCTGCTGCTCACCGCCTGAAAGGGTTGATGGATGGCATTTAACTTTATCAAGTAAGCCAACCTTATCAAGAGCACCATGCACACGCTTAGCAATTTGCTTATGGTGAGTGCCTTCGATAATCAATGGCAAAGCGACATTATCAAACACTGTATAGCGCTCTAATAAACGATGGTTTTGAAAAATAATCCCAATATCACGGCGCACATAAGGTATTTGCCGAGACTTAACAGCGTTTAAATCAACACCATTAATAAGTATATTGCCAGTTGAAGGTCGTTCCATCAAACTGATAAGCTTTAACAGGGTACTTTTACCTGCTCCACTGTGACCGGTTAAAAAAGCCAGTTCTCCGGGTTTAATATGAAAACTGACTTTCTCCAGCGCACGGTGGCCACCAGGGTATGTTTTACTAACTTGCTGAAAATTTATCATTTTTTATTATCAATCATCTTACAGCGAAAAGGGAGCACGCTCCCTATATGAGATTAAACCTCGTCCTCGTCTTGGCTAAATAACGCATCAATGAAGTCGTCACTTTTAAAAGCGCGAAGATCATCAATACTTTCACCAACACCAATGTAACGAATAGGAATATTGAATTTGTCTGCTACAGCAAAAATGACCCCGCCTTTAGCGGTTCCATCAAGCTTTGAAAGTGTGATCCCGGTTAGCCCAACACATTGGTTAAACAAGTTAACTTGGCTAATAGCATTTTGCCCAGTGCCCGCATCAATTGTTAGCATCACTTCGTGCGGTGCATCAGGATCAATTTTTTTCATAACGCGGGCTATTTTTTCAAGCTCTTGCATTAAGTTATCTTTATTTTGCAAACGCCCTGCTGTATCTGCGATTAACACATCAACATTGCGCGCTTTAGCAGCCTGAAAAGCATCAAAAACCACTGAGGCACTATCGGCGCCAGTATGTTGCGCTACAACCGGAATGCTATTACGCTCGCCCCACACTTGTAATTGCTCAACTGCAGCGGCTCGAAAAGTATCACCCGCAGCTAACATCACTGACTTGCCTTCACTTTGAAATTGCTTAGCAAGCTTACCAATAGTTGTGGTTTTACCCACGCCATTTACGCCGACCATTAAAATAACAAATGGCTTTTTATTTGCTGGGATCTCAAGTGGTTGCTCTGCCGTTTTAAGCATGGCTGCCATTTCTTGTTTCATCAACTCATAAAGGGCATCACCATCTTTAAGCTGTTTACGATTAGCTGCATCAGTAAGGCTATCAATTAGCTTCATGGTGGTATCTACGCCTAAATCGGCTGTAAGTAGCTGCGTTTCTAATTCTTCAAATAAGTCATCATCAATTTTTTTACCACTAAAAATTGATGAAAATCCAGAGCCAATATTAACTCTCGTTTTTAATAAGCCCTTTTTAAGACGTGAAAAAAAGCCTTCTTTTTTTGGTTGTTCTTTTTTAGCTTGTTGCGCTTCTTTTGCCTCTTGCTCAGCAAGATGTTGCTCTTCAAGTTGCTCAGCTTCTGCTAATTCTTGACGTTCGGCCTCAGCGTTTTCAGCATCAACTTGCTCTTTCTCTAAACGAGCGGTCTCTTGCTCCGCAGCAACACGTTCTTGCTCTACACGCTCAGCTTCTGCTTGCGCCTTTTCAGCGGCAACACGTTCTTGCTCTACGCGCTCAGCTTCTGCTTGCGCCTTTTCAGCAGCAATACGTTCTTGCTCTACGCGCTCAGCTTCTGCTTGCGCCTTTTCAGCAGCAATACGTTCTTGCTCTACACGCTCAGCTTCTGCTTGCGCCTTTTCAGCAGCAATACGTTCTTGCTCTACACGCTCAGCTTCTGCTTGCGCCTTTTCAGCAGCAATACGTTCTTGCTCTACGCGCTCAGCTTCTGCTTGCGCCTTTTCAGCAGCAACACGTTCCTGCTCTACGCGCTCAGCTTCTGCTTGCGCCTTTTCAGTGGCAACACGTTCTTGCTCTACACGCTCAGCTTCTGCTTGCGCCTTTTCAGCAGCAACACGTTCTTGCTCTAGGCGCATAGCCTCTTCTTGCTCTGCAAGTCGTGTCGCTTCATCACGACGTTGTTGCTCTGCTTTTTGTTCGGTAGCTATTTCTGCATGCGCTTTTTGTGCAGCAACACGTTCTTGCTCTACACGCTCAGCTTCTGCTTGCGCCTTTTCAGCGGCAACACGCTCTTGTTTTTCACGTTCAGCTTCTGCTTGTTCGGCTGTGAGGCGTTCTGGTGTTTGCTGCTTGTTTTGCTGTTGTTGGTTATCAGCATCTGTTACTGCCTGCTCTTCTTGTTGTTTGTTTTCTGATTTACCAAAACCTAACCAAGACAGGAATTTACTTTTTTTTGCCATACTTGCTAATAACCACTTATAAAAATCTGATAAACTAATATGAATAATAGTCTGATGATTGACTAGCCCATGGCCAGCAGTTAACCAACTATTGCCTAAGGTATTAATGGTAACACTTTTAGCGCAGTTGAAAAATGACGCGCTACGATATGCCTATATATTATCTGAGCTACGTTTCAGATACCATTTTTTAGTGAGCGAAATGAGAAAAAAATCCCCCCCTAAAAATAGCAAAAACACCATGAGTGACGGCTTTATTCGTATCATTAGTGGTCAGTTTCGAGGTCGGAAATTACCCGTTAAAGATGTACAAGGTCTGCGACCAACAACTGATCGCATTAAAGAAACTGTTTTTAACTGGTTAATGCAAGATACGCACGGCGCTAAGGTACTTGATTGCTATTCGGGTTCTGGTGGGCTTGGTTTTGAGGCTTTATCACGTTTTGCACAGTCCGCACTTTTTATTGAGCTAGATAAAGCAGCAGCAACGCAATTAACCAATAATATCACTACCCTCGAACTGACAAACGCAAAAGTAAAGCAAACAAACACGTTGACTTTACTTGCTGATAATACAGACTCAGAGCAATTTAATTTAATCTTTATTGACCCACCATTTCGTCAGAATTTGGCTGAAAAAACCTGCCAATCACTTGAAGAAAATCGCTGGTTAAGCGACCAAGCTTTGATATATGTGGAAGTAGAAAGTGAACTTAATAACCTTAACACACCCGCTAATTGGTTGTTAATAAAAGAGAAAAAAGCAGGCCAAGTATTATGTCAGCTATATCAACGAGGCTCAAATTAACCCTGTTGCGTATTGCGACTTTCTGTTATTATTATCCTTTACATGTGGTGCCCCTTCGGATTATAATGCCGCACCATTTTTGAACCACTTGATCATTGTTTGATCAACTTGAGCAACGCTCATTATTTAGGTAGGTGAATTTTTAATGCCAGTAATTAAAGTAAGAGAGAACGAACCGTTTGACGTAGCACTTCGTCGCTTCAAGCGTTCATGTGAAAAAGCAGGTATCCTTTCAGAAGTTCGTCGTCGCGAACATTATGAAAAACCAACTGCTGAACGTAAGCGTAAAAAAGCTGCTGCCGTTAAACGTCACATGAAAAAGCTTTCTCGCGATAACGCACGCCGCGTTAGATTATACTAATCAGTTTGGTCTTGTATAAATGAGCCTTTTAATAACGCTAAAAGATGCGCAAAAAGATGCAATGCGAGCGAAAGACAAACAACGTCTTAACCCGATCCGCATGGTACTTGCTGCAATCAAACAACGTGAAGTTGACGAGCGAATTACACTTGACGATGACGCTATTACCGCCGTTTTAGTGAAGCTTGTTAAACAACGTCGTGATTCTTACACCCAGTACAAAGATGCCGGTCGTGAAGATTTAGCTGAAGTTGAAGCCAATGAGATTAAAGCACTTGAAGAATTCTTACCTCAACAATTGAGTGAAGAAGAGATCATTGCTCTTATTGACACGGCTATTGCTGACACTAACGCAACAGGTATGCAAGACATGGGTAAAGTAATGGGTACAATCAAAAGCAAAGCCGAAGGTCGTGCCGATTTAGGTAAAATCTCAGGCTTAATTAAGCAACGATTAACTGCCTAATATATCCCACATACGATTGTATGATTTAAGTAAACCGAGCCAAGTGCTCGGTTTCTTGCTTTATAGCATTTATAAATTTGTTATTTAACTTTTATAAGCTAGTCTTTTGTGTTCAAATTTACTATCTGCGTTTTTTTGAACATATAAACATTTTGATATTCTCTCAGGAAATAGCTTAACCCATGGCTGGAAAGATCCCCCGTAACTTTATAGATGACTTACTTGCCAGAACAGATATTGTTGAACTCATTGACGGTAAAGTGGGTTTAAAAAAAGCAGGTAAAGACTATCAAGCCTGTTGCCCTTTTCATAATGAAAAATCGCCTTCTTTTACAGTATCGCAAGATAAGCAGTTTTATCATTGCTTTGGCTGTGGTGCTAACGGCAACGCTATTTCATTTATGATGGAATACGAAAAGCTCGAATTTGTTGATGCCATTGAAGAGCTAGCCAGCATGCTCAACATTGATGTCCCCCGAGAACACGGTACAAGTAATGGCCCTGAGCGTACTGCGGCGCAAAAACGCTCTGATTATGATTTAATGCTTCACGCAGCTCGTTTTTATGCGCATCAATTAAAGCATCACAGCAATTCTAAAGCCGTTATTGATTATGTTAAAGGCCGTGGCTTAAGTGGCCAGACTGTTAAAAAGTTTATGATTGGTTATGCTCCCAATGAATGGGAGGCTCTTTGCCAACAACTCGGTCGTAATAAAGAACAAAAAGAACAGTTGATTGAACTTAAGCTCGCCTCAGAAAAAACGCCAAGCAGACAGTTTGATTTTTTCCGTGATCGTTTAATGTTTCCTATCCGTGACAAACGCGGACGAGTCATCGCTTTTGGTGGCCGTGTTATGCAAGCAGATCAAGGTCCAAAATATTTAAACTCACCAGAGACGCGTATTTTTCATAAAGGTTTTGAGCTTTACGGCTTATATGAAGCTAAACAAGCCCATAAAAAGCTCGAACATGTATTAATTGTTGAAGGTTACATGGACGTGGTTGCACTTAGTGAGCAAGGTATTGAATACGCAGTTGCAGCACTTGGCACCGCCACCACCGCTGAGCATATGCACACCTTATTTAGAACCACCGATAAAGTTATTTGTTGTTACGATGGTGATCGTGCTGGTCGTGATGCTGCTTGGCGCGCCCTTGAAAATGCGCTACCGTATTTAAACGATGGTAAATCCCTACAGTTTGCATTTTTACCAGATGGTGAAGACCCTGACTCACTCGTACTGCAAGAAGGTAAGAACGCTTTTGAACAACGCTTATCGCAGGCGGATGATTTTACCAAAGTGTTATTCAACAAGCTCAGCCAAGACATTGATTTAACAACTGATGCAGGTAAAGCCAAATTACTTAGTGCAACCTTGCCACTGATTGAAAAAATCCCCAGTGACTTCTATCAAGAAAATATTTTAGAACACTTAGGCCGATTAATTGGTCGCACTAAAGAGCAACTTAATAACCGTTTAAAAACACCAAAACAGCAACATGCTATTGAACGTAAATTCAAAATTACTCCCATGCGCCGTGCTATTGGCTTATTAGTGCAACACCCAGAACTTGCCAAAGCCATCCCCTATTTGCCAGATTTAGCACAAATGAATATCGCAGGGATCAGCTTGTTGTTGCGCTTGCAACACTTTGCATTAGAAAAAATATCAGTAACCACAGCACAATTACTCGAAGCTTTTAGAGAAAGCTCGGAATATGAAGCACTTATAAAATTAGCCACTTGGCGTCATGAGATAAATGAAGAGCGCTTAGAAGCTGAATTCAAAAATACTTTTAAATTTATTGAAGATCAGTGTTTAAATTATCGACTAGAGACCTTATTAATTAAGGACAAGACACAAGGCTTAAATAGCGAAGAACGACTTGAGTGTCATTTATTGACTCAAGCATTAAAAGGCACTACACCTAAGTAACCTTAAGTTGCATGGGTTAGCGGCTAGTCAGAATTGATAAATGCTGTTATACTGTGCTATTCACTGCGTCTAATAATACTTAGTTTAGCTTGATAAGTAAGCAAACTGGCGCCTGTTGTATCAACTTTCAGTGTGGAAGAATAAATCTCTATGGATCCAACTCCTCAGTCACAATTAAAGCTTCTGATTCAAAAAGGTAAAGAGCAAGGTTATTTAACTTTTGCAGAAGTTAATGATCACCTTCCACAAGATATTATCGATTCAGATCAGGTAGAAGATATCATTAGCATGATCAATGACATGGGTATCAAGGTTAGCGAAAACGCGCCTGATGCTGATGAATTGATGATGCAAGAAACGACGACAGACGAAGACGCGGCAGAAGCCGCGGCCGCTGCCCTTGCGACTGTAGAAAAAGAGATCGGTCGAACGACTGACCCAGTGCGTATGTACATGCGTGAAATGGGCACGGTTGAACTTCTTACTCGTGAAGGCGAAATTGTTATCGCTAAACGTATTGAAGAAGGTATTAACCAGGTTCAAATTTCGGTAGCAGAATACCCGGAAGCGATCACTTATCTACTTGAACAATGGGATAAATTTGAAGCAGAAGAAATGCGCTTAAGCGACATTATTTCTGGCTTTTTCGATCCTAACGAAGATGAAGCGCCAATTTCAGCAACCAATATCGGCTCTGAATTAAGCAAAGAACAGCTTAATGAATCAAACGATAATGATTCTGATAGCGACGACGATGAAGACGAAGAAGAAGTCGATACTGGCCCAGATCCTGAAGAGGCCCGTGTTCATTTTGAAAACCTTCGTGATTTATACAATAAAGCGCGTGAAACATTCGACGCAAAAGGTCGTTCGCACCCTGATTCGAAAGCCGCTATTTTAGAAATTGGTGATCTGTTCAGAACCTTCAAGCTTATTCCTAAGCAGTTTGATCGCATGGTTAATAATATGCGTGAAATGATGGATCGTGTACGTATTCAAGAACGTTTGATCATGAAGCAAGCTATACAAATTGCCAAATTGCCTAAGAAAACCTTTGTTAAGCACTTTGCTAACAATGAAACGGATGCTACTTGGATTGATATAGAAATTGCTGCTAACGACAAGCATTCAGCTAAACTTGAAGAAGTTAAGCCTGAAATTATTCGTTGCGTCAATAAACTTCGCGTTATTGAACAAAGCACAGGCTTAAATATCGAGCGTATTAAAGATATCAACCGTCGTATGAGCATTGGTGAAGCAAAAGCCCGTCGTGCGAAAAAAGAAATGGTTGAAGCAAACTTACGTCTTGTAATTTCAATTGCTAAAAAATATACAAACCGTGGTTTACAGTTCTTAGATTTGATCCAAGAGGGTAATATCGGCCTGATGAAAGCGGTTGATAAATTTGAATACCGTCGTGGCTATAAGTTCTCAACTTATGCAACGTGGTGGATCCGTCAAGCAATCACACGTTCGATTGCCGACCAAGCCCGCACTATTCGTATTCCGGTGCATATGATTGAAACGATCAATAAATTGAATCGTATTTCTCGTCAAATGTTGCAAGAAATGGGTCGCGAGCCAAATCCTGAAGAATTAGCTGAGCGCATGTTAATGCCTGAGGATAAAATTCGTAAGGTACTTAAAATTGCTAAAGAGCCGATCTCAATGGAAACACCAATTGGTGATGACGAAGATTCGCACTTAGGTGATTTTATTGAAGACTCCACCATTGATTCGCCTATTGATTCAGCAACGATGGAATCTCTTCGTGGTGCAACGAATGACGTACTTGCAGGTCTTACCGCCCGTGAAGCTAAAGTACTACGTATGCGTTTTGGTATTGATATGAATACCGATCACACTTTAGAAGAAGTAGGTAAGCAATTTGACGTTACTCGTGAGCGTATTCGCCAAATCGAAGCGAAGGCATTGCGTAAACTACGTCACCCCTCTCGTTCAGACTTACTGAAGAGCTTCTTAGACGCTAAGTAACTAGCGACTAACAAATAATAATCAAAAGGCCGCTAAGCGGCCTTTTTCAATTTGTAGGAAAGATAATGGCTTGGATCCAAATTCGTATAAATGCAAATGCCAGTAATGCAGATCTTATTAGTGATATTTTAATGGACGCCGGCAGTGCATCTGTAACCTATGTTGATGCCAAAGACACACCTATCTATGAGCCAAAACTTGGTACTGTAGAGCTATGGACTGACACTACTGTTATTGGCTTATTTGAAGCCACTCATGACATGCCAAGCGTCGTTGCTTTATTAAATGCAGATGAATCACTTACAGATAAACTCGTTTATAAAATTGAACAACTTGAAGACAAAGACTGGGAACGTGAATGGATGGATAACTTTCACCCTATTCAATTTGGCGAGAAATTATGGGTGTGCCCAAGCTGGCGTGATATTCCAGATCCTGACGCGGTTAATGTGTTGCTTGATCCAGGTCTTGCGTTTGGTACGGGCACCCACGCGACTACCGCACTGTGCTTAAAGTGGCTTGAAAGCCAAGATTTAACCGGTAAAACTGTGGTTGATTTTGGCTGTGGTTCTGGCATTTTGGGCATCGCAGCGATTAAGCTCGGTGCAGAGCGCATGATAGGTATAGATATCGACCCTCAAGCACTCGCTGCAAGTAAAGATAATGCACAGCGTAATGGCGTCGCAGATCAGCTCGAGGTTTATTTACCTGAAGATCAGCCTGAATTTACCGCTGACATTGTTGTTGCTAATATTTTAGCGGCTCCTCTTAGAGAATTATACAGTGTTATTCTAAGTCTATTAAAACCCGGTGGAAAAATTGCTATGTCGGGTATTTTAGAAGAACAAGCACAATCTGTGACTGATGTTTATACGCCTTTTTTGAACCTCGATGAAGTTGCAGTTGAAGGTGAATGGACACGTATAAGCGGCATAAAAAAGGCCTCCCCCGAATAAAAACTCTAAATTAAAGTGCACATACCAGTATTCTTGTAAAGCCTGTTGTTAACAGGCTTTACCTAATATTTACACAGGTGATAATAATCATTTTAATTAAGCTAAATTATTATTGGTTAAATAACAAACAAATAAACCTACTTGTCAAACCGTTATCAAATGTCAATACACAAAAGTTAAAAAAAATCACTTTTGTTCAATTTATAGCCTTTGATTTTTGCTAAAAAAACCGTAAACTTAGCGCCCCTTGAAAAGAGGCCTATTGAATAAAGTGCGAATCGGTTCATACCAACTTGAGAATAATGTAATTGTCGCTCCAATGGCGGGTATTACAGACAGACCATTTAGACAACTTTGCCGTCGCTTAGGTGCCGGGCTTGCTGTATCTGAAATGTTATCGTCAAACCCAAAGGTATGGAAAACCGAAAAGTCGATGAACCGTATGGATCATATCGGTGAGTCGGGTATTCGTGCAGTGCAAATAGCAGGAGCTGATCCTGAGCTAATGGCTCAGGCCGCACAATTCAATGTAAGCAATGGTGCACAGATCATAGATATTAATATGGGGTGTCCAGCAAAGAAAGTGAACAAGAAACTCGCAGGCTCTGCCCTGTTACAGTTTCCTGATTTAGTGGAACAAATTATTGATGCGGTGGTTAGCGCTGTTGATGTACCTGTGACACTAAAAATTCGAACAGGATGGGATCAGGACAACCGTAACGGTGTAAAGATTGCGGGCATAGCTGAACGTTATGGCATCGCTTCATTAGCCGTACATGGGCGTACTCGCGCATGTATGTACAAAGGTGAAGCTGAATATGCCACGATTAGGGATATAAAACGTTCAGTGTCGATTCCTGTGGTTGCTAATGGTGATATTACGTCACCCGAAAAGGCAAAACAGGTATTGGACTATACGGGTGCAGATGCCATTATGATTGGTCGAGCCGCCCAAGGTCGCCCTTGGATATTTAGGGAGATAGACCACTATTTGCAAACTGGAGAACATTTACCTGCACCTGCAATTGCAGAAGTGCGCGGTATATTGATGGAACACTTGGTGAACCTTCATGCGTTTTACGGCGAGCCAATGGGAGCGCGTATCGCTAGAAAACATGTATCTTGGTATTTGCAAACCCATGACAGTGACGGTCAGTTTAGGCGAGTATTTAATGCTCTCGATAATCCACAGGCACAAATCGAGACATTAGAGCAATACTTTAAAACACTAGCAGCTAACTAAGAAAGAAAGAGATATAAACAATGTTCGAACAAAACGTGACTTCTCCATTTATCACTAACCCTCATGTCCAGTCACACGAGAAACCGCAGCCATTACGCGATGCAGTGAAAAAAGCTGTTCATCATTATTTAAAACAGCTTAACGGTCAGGACGTGCAAGATGTGTACGACCTTGTTCTTTCTGAGCTAGAGGCGCCATTACTTGAAGAAGTAATGACTTACACACGTGGCAACCAAACACGTGCGGCAATCTTACTAGGTATCAATCGTGGTACTTTACGTAAGAAACTAAAGAAATACGGGATGAACTAATCCCCTTTGTATTGGCTTACTGATCCAATACAAAGCGTATTTTGTAAATATACTTTTAAAAGCACCTTAGGGTGCTTTTTTTATAGTCAAAAAATATTCTCAAAAAAACACCTAATTGCAAAATCCTCACTCTTTAAGCATCGTTTTTTAAGCTGTATTCAGTTAAAATAGCGTCTTTCTAAGCTAGCTCAAACACTGAGGTAATCAAACTACAATGGATACACATCGTCCAATTCGTCGCGCACTACTAAGTGTGTCAGATAAAACCGGTATTGTTGAATTTGCTCGCGCTCTTGAATCACAAGGCGTAGAACTTTTATCCACTGGCGGTACGTGTAAATTACTTGCTGATAACGGCATTAAAGTCACTGAAGTATCTGACCACACCGGTCACCCTGAGATCATGGATGGTCGCGTTAAAACCCTTCACCCAAAAATTCATGGCGGCATTTTAGCCCGTCGTGGCCAAGATGAAGCTGTAATGAGCGAGAATCACATCTCTGCTATTGATATTGTTGTAGTTAACTTATACCCCTTTGCGAATACTGTCGCTCAAGAAAACTGCAGCCTTGAAGATGCCATTGAAAACATCGATATCGGCGGCCCAACAATGGTACGCGCAGCGGCTAAAAACCATAAAGATGTGACGATCGTTGTAAACGCTAATGATTACGACCGAGTCATTAGCGAAATACAAAGCAATAACGGTTCAACTACCTACAAAACACGTTTTGATCTTGCCATTGCCGCTTACGAGCACACCGCACAGTACGATGGCATGATCGCTAACTACTTCGGTAAAATGGTTGCTGACTACACTGATGAAGCAGTTGAGGAAACTAAATTCCCACGTACTATCAACATGCAGTTCACTAAAAAGCAAGATATGCGCTATGGTGAAAACTCACACCAAGACGCGGCTTTCTATGTTGAAAACGACGTGCAAGAAGCTTCTGTTGCAACTGCGACTCAACTACAAGGTAAGGCACTTTCTTTTAACAACATAGCTGATACAGATTCAGCCCTTGAATGTGTTAAAGAGTTTGACGTACCAGCCTGTGTAATCGTAAAGCACGCTAATCCATGTGGTGTTTCAATTGGTGAGAACATCCTTGAAGCTTACGACCGTGCATTTAAAACAGATCCTACATCAGCATTTGGTGGCATCATTGCCTTTAACCAAGAGCTTGATTCAGACACCGCTGAAGCAATCGTATCGCGTCAATTTGTTGAAGTAATTATAGCTCCTAAAGTATCTGATGCTGCAGCGCAAATTATCTCAGCAAAGAAAAATATACGCTTACTTGAGTGCGGCCAATGGTCAGCAAAAGCAACCGGGCATGACATCAAACGTGTTAACGGTGGCGTATTAATTCAAGACCGCGATTTAGGTATGGTAACTCAGGGCGACTTAAAAGTTGTTTCTAAGCGCCAACCTTCTGAGCAAGAACTTAAAGACTTATTGTTTTGCTGGAAAGTCGCTAAGTTTGTTAAATCAAACGCTATTGTTTATGCCCGTGATGGTATGACAATTGGTGTAGGTGCAGGCCAAATGAGCCGTGTTTACTCAGCTAAAATAGCCGGTATTAAAGCCGCCGACGAAAACCTTGAAGTGAAAGGCTCTGTAATGGCGTCAGATGCGTTCTTCCCATTCCGTGATGGTATTGATGCAGCACGCGATGCGGGTATTACAGCAGTAATTCAACCTGGTGGTTCAATGCGCGATGACGAAGTTATCGCTGCAGCTGATGAAGCTGGTATGGCAATGGTGTTTACTGGCATGCGTCACTTCCGCCATTAATCCATTAATTACGCAAAGAGCTAACGGCATAAGTTAGCTCTTTTTGTTTGCACCAAATTCACGTACTCTGCTTATTATATAACCCAACGTATAACAATAATATGAAGGAACAAACGATGAAATTTGCACTAAAAACGTTACTGGTTGCCACTTTGGCTGTTAGCTCAACTATCGCCGTTGCCCATAACCATGGCCATGACTCGGCATTAAAACAGGCCGTTAAAGCAACTGAACGTAATGCTGAACGCGATCAATACCGTCACCCAATAGAAACACTGACGTTTTTTGGTTTTAAACCAACCATGACCGTGGTTGAGATTGCACCTGGCGGTGGCTGGTATGCTGATATATTAGCACCAGCACTTAAAGAGCAAGGTACTTATTATGCTGCACATTTCCCTGCTAACTCATCAGTTGGCTATTATCAACGTTCACTAGCTGGTTTTAAAAAGAAAGTAGCCGAAGATGAACGCTTTAGTAACATAAAAATTACTGAGTTTGCTCCTTCAACACATTTAGATATTGCCCCCCCAAGCAGCGCGGATATGGTATTAACCTTCCGTAATGTTCATAATTGGTACATGGGTAAAGATAAAGAAGCAGCGTTAAGCGCTTTTAAATCGTTTTATAAAGCCCTTAAACCAGGTGGCACTTTAGGTGTCGTTGAGCACCGTCTCCCTGAAGAACGCGCAGACGAAATGCAAAAGTCATCAGGTTATATGAAGCAAAGTGTCGTGGTTAAGCTTGCAAAACAAGCTGGCTTTGAACTTGAAAAAACAAGTGATATTAATGCCAACCCTCTTGATACAGCCGATCACCCTAAGGGTGTATGGACACTTCCACCAAGCTTACGCCTAGGCGAGCAAGACGCCGCTAAGTATAAAGCTATCGGTGAAAGTGACCGCATGACGCTGAAATTTAAAAAACCGCTTTAATAGATAGGATATTTTCGCCATGAATGTTTTAGTCATTGGCAGCGGCGGCCGTGAACACGCACTTGCGTTTAAGGCCGCTCAAAACACAAAAGTTAATACTGTATTTGTTGCCCCAGGTAACGCAGGTACCGCACTTGAGCCAAAGCTTGAGAATGTAGCCATTAATGTTGAAGACTTAGACGGCTTATTAAACTTTGCACAGCAAAATAATGTTGAGCTAACCATTGTTGGCCCTGAAGTGCCACTGGTTTTAGGTGTAGTCGATAAGTTTCGTGAGCACGATTTAGCTATTTTTGGTCCAACTGCAGGTGCTGCACAGCTTGAAGGCTCTAAGTCGTTCACCAAAGACTTTTTAGCACGTCACAATATTCCAACAGCAGACTACCAAACGTTTGAACAAATCGACCCAGCTATTGCTTACTTAAAAGAAAAAGGCGCACCGATTGTCATTAAAGCCGATGGGTTAGCTGCGGGCAAAGGCGTTATTGTTGCTATGACTGAAGCTGATGCTGAAGATGCTATCCGCGACATGCTTGCAGGTAATGCCTTTGGTGAAGCCGGTAGCCGCGTAGTAATCGAAGAGTTTTTAGAAGGTGAAGAAGCGTCGTTTATCGTAATGGTTGATGGTAAAAACGTACTACCGTTTGCTACTAGCCAAGATCATAAACGCGCTTACAATGGTGATAAAGGGCCAAACACAGGTGGTATGGGTGCATACTCTCCGGCTCCTGTAGTTACCGATGAAATCCATCATCGTATAATGAACGAAGTGATCAACCCAACTGTTGAAGGTATGGCAAGTGAAGGCCATCCATACACTGGTTTTTTATATGCAGGCTTGATGATCGATGACTCCGGTACGCCAAAAGTGATCGAATACAATTGTCGTTTTGGTGACCCTGAAACACAGCCTATGATGCTACGCTTACAATCAGATTTAGTTGAATTGATTGAAGCCGCTAATCGTGAAGAGCTTGATAGAACCACTATCGAGTTTGACCCACGCGCAGCTGTTGGTGTTGTACTTGCGGCCAGTGGTTACCCAGATGGCTATCCAAAAGGTGATACTATCAATGGCCTAAAAGTAAACTACCCTACAGGCGAGAAAGTATTTCATGCAGGTACTAAACAAGATGGAAAAAATGTCGTAACGGCCGGTGGCCGTGTATTATGTGCAACTGCGCTGGGTAATACCGTAACCGAAGCACAACATCGTGCCTATCAATTAGTTGACGAAATTAGCTGGAAAGGTATGGAATATCGTACAGATATTGCTTATCGTGCCATTGTCCGCGAGCAATAATTAGCTAACTTAACTTAGTCTACGGGTTAATTAAATACAAAAAGCGCAGTTTATCTGCGCTTTTTTGATGCTACACTAACTAAATAAAAGGTACAATTTCATAAGTAGTTAAGTGGAACATAAAACTATACGATATCATTTTATAGCAATCGCTATTTTGCTTACTTTATTTTTTATTACCAGCAACTTTGCAAGTCATCTTGTGACGCCAACCCGCTATACTATTGATAAAACAGCCGCAGTTTATACCACTTATGCCTATCGTATTGACCCAACTAAAGAACTGACCCTACAACAACTACTAGCGTCTCCTGATGCGCTAATAAAGCAACCTTTAAGCAATATTAGTTGGGACTTAAAGCCGCAAAACTATTGGCTAGTCGTTAACCTTAAAAATAAGCAGTCTACTCCTGCACATATGAACGTGCATTTTGATAATCCAATGGTTGACCATCTCACTGTTTACCAACTAGATGAACACCAAAACCTGCTTAATAGTGTAAAGCTAGGTGATAAAACACCCAATTTAACACTCTTTCAATATAGCGTACCGCATATAGCACTCACCCTTGATGCCAATCAAGCACAGCGGTTAATCATTAAAGTGGACACCGTTGGCATTAGCAAAACCCCTATTAATATTTATGGCAGTAAAGAGTTTAAAGATCTGATCAGATCACAATCGGCTATTTGGGGAGTTTTTGTTGGCGTACTGATCATGGCAGCCTTATATAACTTGGTGCTTTATTTTGGTATTCGCGATCGCGTGTACTTAGTATATATAGGCTATATACTCTCGGCGCTGTTATTAATGGGGTCAGTACTGGGCTTCGGTTTTTATATTTGGCCACTGTCATGGCAACTATTTTTTAATCATCATATTGTTGTTAGTAACTATTATATAGCCTTTTTCACAGTGGCTTTTTGCACCATGTTTTTACGATACCATAAAGATAAGTGTCGTTTATATAAAACCAGCATCGCATTTTTATGGCTACTAACAGTATTAGGTGTAAGCAGCTACTTTATTGTGGAGTACACCGCTTCAAAAGTCTTTTTTGTGATTATGATATTCATTTATATTTTATGTTTTACCATGATTTATAAAAAACTTATGAGTGGCTTTCGTTGGACAAAATTTTATATTATTTCATGGGTACCATTGATCATCGGTGCAGCAGTACAACCACTTGAACTAACCGGCTTTATAGCTTATAGCTTTACTACACGCCACCTATTCTTAGTCGCTATTTTATTTGAAGTTGTACTAATGGCTATGGCATTAGCCGATCGCGTTCGCTACCAACGCGAAAAGGCGCTTTATCATGCCACCCACACCCAGCAAACCAAGTTACTTAATCAAGCAATGCTAAAGCAGGCGTATATGGCCCTCAGTGATAACCAGCGAAATTCAACTTTATGCCTGATAAAAATTCGTCACTTCAATACATTAATGAGTATTTTAAACCCTCAACAAGGCAGTGATATTGTAGCAACAGTTGCCGCAACACTTGAGCAAAGCCTATTTAAGCGCCGCCAATTTGCTAACCTAGATATAAGCCTTGATAACAGCCCTAAAGTAGCCGATTTAAGCGGCGGTGTAGTCGCTTTTATATGTACAAAAATACAACCCGCACAAAGCACCTATGAATTACTAACAAGTATGGTTAAATTACTACCTAAGCACTATGCAGTATCCGGTCTCGATTTACAGCTAGAGTACAACTTAAGTGTTGCTACCCCCATCGAAAATGATGCCTTTGATGCCTGGTTACAGCGTGGTTACATGCATTTAAATCAGGCACGTAACCCCATAGAAAGTAGTAACACTATGACTGTAAACCTTGCCTTAGCAGCAGCCTTACAAGACGCCATTCGTAATAATCAGCTGGTTATTTATTTACAGCCATTCGTTGATTTAAAAACAGATAACGTCACGGGTGCAGAAGCATTATTACGCTGGCCTAATGCAGCGCAAACTATAGATATTAAAGCGCTAATAAGCCTTGCTAAAAAAACCGGAATTATAAACGAGCTTACTTTATGGATTATTGACCAAGCCTGCAAGACTCTCGAAGTACTTACAAAAGAAGGTCATCATAACCATTCTATAAGCGTAAATTTAAGTCCGAAAAACTTAACGATACCCAACCTTATTGAGAAAATAGAAAACACCTTACTTAAATATAATATCTCAGCAGCGAAATTACAGTTTGAATTAGCTGAATCGGCTTTCATAGAGCAACAAGAGGAGATGAAGTTATTTATTTCTAAATTAAAACAATTAGGAATAAATGTAGCATTAGATGATTTTGGTACAGATCACTCTTCACTCAGTTATTTATTAAATTACTCATTTTCAACACTCAAAGTAGATAAGTCCTTTGTAAATGACTTATCTAACAACGAAAAAAACCAAGTCATTGTTAAAACCTCGATTGAGGTGGCTCATAACTTAGGTATGAATATCACAATCGAGGGTGTGAAAGACAAAGCCACTGCCATCCTATTAACACACCTCGGAGCCGATAAAGCACAAGGTTACTATTACACTGAGCCACTTCCTTTAGATAAGTATTTAACATGGCTTGCTACAGAACATAAATAACCACAAAGCTTTTTTTCGGCGGGGATGATAAAATACTTTTTTAAACATCTTTAGGGGCGTAAAGGTGCAAGGAACACTGAAAAAACTAAAATCTTCTTTAACTCAACCTATTCAATATCAATTACCTGTTGGTGATGAACTAGTTGACCTTAATGCTTATATTGGCAAACCGTTGACACTAACGTTTAGTGGCACTATTTTGTGCTCTAATTGCGGTAAAAAAACTAAGAAAAGTTACTCTCAAGGACATTGCTTTGTATGTATGCGTAAGCTTGCCAGCTGCGATATGTGCATTATGAAACCCGAAACCTGCCACTACGACCAAGGCACTTGCCGTGAGCCACAGTGGGGCGAAGAAAACTGCATGATTCCGCATTATGTTTACTTAGCAAATACCTCAGGCCTTAAAGTCGGTATTACTCGCCATACACAAATTCCTACTCGCTGGGTTGACCAAGGTGCCACCCAAGCATTACCTATTTTCAAAGTGCAAACACGCTTACAGTCAGGCTTAGTCGAAGTTGCTTTAGCGCAATTTATTGCTGATAAAACTAATTGGCGTAATATGCTCAAAGGAGAAAATGAAGCATTAGACTTAAAAGCCGCAGCTACAGAACTGCTCCCACAAATTGAGGATAAATTGTCTGAGCTTGCCGAACTGTTTGGTGCCACCGCCATTGAGAAGCTTGATCAAGACGTGGTTGAACTAGAGTTTCCGGTTTCTAAATATCCAACAAAAATTAACTCTTTTAACTTTGATAAAGACCCCATAGTAAGTGGTATTTTACAAGGTATTAAAGGCCAATATTTAATTTTTGATAATGGCGTTATTAATATTCGCAAATTCACTTCGTATGAAATATCGGTAGGTTAACCAATGAGCACGCTTTTAAATTCGACACTTTTCCCGCAATTTATTATTTTTAATAATGAGTTAGAAGTCGCAAAAAGCGAGAAAGAGCGTGCAGATTTATTATATGGCTTAAACGACCTTGAAAAGCAGAGCGTAGTTATCCTAGATTACCAGCAGCAATATACTCAACTAAACAATAAGCCATGTAATGCTATATCAGCAAAGGAACTCGCTGACTTAGTTAAAGACTATTTACACAAAGAAGGCCATTGTTGTTTAGCCAAAATAGACTCTTTAACCCCAGAGCAAGCTTTTGCGCTAGTCGCTCTCAACTAGCGCTTTTAAGTGTACCGCCACACTGCGCCCAAGTGCTGATAAAGCATAACCGCCTTCAAGGTAAGAAATAATACCCTTGCAATTATACTGCGTTACAAATAAAGCAAGCTGTTCAGTTATCCAACTGTAATCGTCTTCGACGAACTTTAAACTTGCCATATCATCCTCAAGGTGTGCGTCAAAGCCTGCACTAATAAATAATAGCTCAGGTTGAAACGCTGTGAGTTTAGGCAACCACTGCTCATTATAAACCGCCTTTAAATCATTGCCATCGCTGGCAATCGGTAAAGGTGAATTAACTAAAGTCGCATTGTTTTCAACCGCAGTATTAGGGTAAAAAGGATGCTGAAATAACGAACAAAGCAACACGTTTTCATCATCCATAAAAATATCTTGCGTGCCATTGCCGTGGTGTACGTCTATATCAACTATCGCAATACGCTTAATACCTTTACTTTGCGCATATTTAACGCCTATAGCCAAATTATTAAACACACAAAACCCGGCAGAACTTGATTGATTAGCATGATGCCCAGGCGGACGCACAGCGCAAAATGCCGCATCGAGCTTATCTGCCAATATTTCATCAACGGCCAAAATTCCTGAGCCTACCGCACGCTCTATCGCCATTAAAGATTCAATGCCAAGCCATGTATCGCCGTCTAAAGAGGCTAACCCTTCACAGGGGATAGTTGTTTCAACTTTTTTTACCAATGCCTCATCATGTGCAAGCAGGTAATGTTCCCGTTCTGCTTTTGGCGCTTGTAATTGCTGTATTGCGATATCTAAACCACTTGCTAATAAACGGTCGTTGATCGCATCCAAACGCTCTGGGCACTCTGGATGATCATCGATCATTTTATGTTTTCGACAAAATGGATGAGAAATAACAGCAGTACGCATGCCCGCTCCAAATTAGTGAATGAATAATGAGTAATAAATTAATCATAATTATAACAAAGCCGCTCATTGGCGGCTTTGCGACTTTGGTTTACTATTTAACCCGAACACCAAGAAGGTGAGACGTATGTTGACAGTTTAAGATCAATTTATGAGTTAATCTTTTAACTACAGAACAGGTTATTTAGCATGTAAATGTAGATTTCTAAAATCAAAACTAAAATCTGTAACCGAGGTTGAGACAGCGTGCATTTTGGCACTATTGACGCGGTTATTGGTGTCCATATCAAACTCAATAAACGCATCAGCTTCGAGCAGCTTTTCATCCCATTTCACGATAAAGGTGTTACCCGAGTAATGCTCAAGCTGGCCTTTTAAACGCTTAGTATGTGTAAAATCAATACGTAACTTGCCATCAAGCTCTTCAATAATTACATCACCATACCAATCATCATTCAGTGTGCCAGTGTAATTAATATTCGGTAGCTGCGGCTGGTAATCTGCTGGGGCCTCAGGTTTAGCATTGGCGTACGCTTTTTGTTTACCTGCAAAATGCTTTTTGGCTAAATCTTCTACCCAGTCTTTATCTTCAAGTTCCATAGCATCTTCAAGTACTTCATAAGTAATGGCTGAAAGCGCACTAAACGCTTGTTGGTTAGATAAAATAACTATTCCTAAGTTTTTCTCAGGCACTAAAGTGACTTGCGACACCATTCCTAAAATACCACCACCATGACCTATTTTTTTTATGCCATGAAAATCTTCAATGCTCCAACCTAAACCATAACCTCTAAACTGCTGATGATATGCTTCAAAAGCACTTTTAGACGCCAGCGACGTAATATGCGGATGCCACATTTGCGCTTGTTGTTTTTCACTAAATAATTGCTCGCCATTTGGCATTTGGCCACCAGCAAGTTGCGTACGTAACCATTGACTCATATCACCGACACTTGAGACAATCGCTCCTGCACCACGAAAATCTTCTAAGTAATTTACAAAGAACGGATGTAGTTTACCGTCCATAGGAATGTGACCTGTTGCCCAGTTCTTATTACTTTTTGGAATGCGTGAAAAACCAGCGCGAGAGTTTTTCATATTAAGTGGCTGAAGAATATTCTTTTCGATGTAGTCGTTCCAGCTCATACCTGACACCCGAGCAACCACTTCACCAGCGGTAACAAACATTAAGTTGTTATACGCGTACTTACTACGAAAACTACTTGCTGGTTTTAGGTGTTTTAGGCCTGCTAAAATTTCTTCAATTGATTTATCGGTATCAGGCCAAATCATTAAATCGCCTTGCCCTAATCCTAAGCCACTACGATGGCTTAATAAGTCACGAATGGTCATTTCACGGGTTACATAAGGGTCATACAAGCGAAACTCAGGTAGGTGATCGATTACTTTGTCATCCCAGTTGATTTTTTCTTCATCAACTAGTTTCGCAAGTGCTGCGGCGGTAAAGGCTTTGGTGTTTGAGGCAATACCAAATAAGGTATCTTTATTAACTTTACTACCAGTTTCGAGATTGCTGATACCAAACCCTTTGGCGAGTATCACTTTATCGTTTTCAACTATAGCGACAGCCATACCCGGCACATCAAAACGTGCCATAGAAGCTTTAATTACTTGCTCTATATTATCACTATCAACTTGCGCTACGCTTGAAAATGTACAGCTTGATAAGAGCGCAGCAATCATTGCTAACTTTTTAAATTTCATCATATTCCTAGCTTTTAATTATTTTTTTGATGTACTGCAAATTCAATATCAGCACGTTTTTTATCACTATCTTGGCGCATTGGCCGCGCCTTTATTGCTTCACTGTAGCCACTGGGTACACCGGCTTCAAGTGAGCCGCGATAAACGTGCTCAATATACCAATCATACGGCAGTAAATTACTATCAAGGGTGTTAGCAATATAGCAATGCACCGCTAATTCTTGGCCGTCTAACAGCTCAACCTGCACATCAACACAATCGTAATTGGGCCCTTCAATAGTATCTAATATTGCTTTTTCGTCATCGCTGAGTTCATACACCACACCATATACAAGGGCATCGTGGTTATCACTTTTTTTCACGCTACACTTACCTGAGCCATCATGACTTACCATATCAAATGTCAGCTCATAGCCTTTTAATAAAGCGGTACCAACACGCTTTGCTTGTGGTAATCGGGCTAATAAGCGATTAGACGACATATTTGAACCAAATGAGAAGTTATATAACGCCATGTTTCCTCTTTTTATAAGTTAAAGTTTGTATATTTATTTACAGTACCACACGAACTGCAAGTAAAATTAAGATCACGCCAATACCACGGTCAAACCAATAGCCACTTTTTTGAAAAAAACCACGCACCGCAGGTTTTGATAGCACCAAAGATAAAAATGAAAACCAAAGGTAAGTAGCTAAAGCCATATAAAGTCCATACCCTGCTTGTACAATTAACGGGGTTGATTGATTAATTACTAATGTAAATAAAGACATAAAAAATAAAGTTGCTTTAGGGTTTAAAGCATTTGTAAAAAAACCACGACGAAAAGCCACCCAACTTCTTTCTTTATTGTGTACTTTTGTAGCGCCTTCAGAGCTTATGGTTGCGGGCTTTGCGCTGCGTAGAGCTTGCACACCTATGTAGGCTAAATAAGCACCCGCTAAGTATTTAAGTGCCATAAATACGCTAGGTGATTGGGCCAATAAAACCGCCACGCCTAATAAGCAATAACTAACATGCAGTAATATGGCAAGGCCTACGCCAACGCTTGTCCAAAGCGCATTACGCCTACCGTGTTGAATGCTTTGTTTTAACACAATAGCAAAGTCAGGGCCTGGGCTTGCTACGGCAAAAAAATGCGCTAAAGCAATTAATAAAAATTCATCAATGTAGGCCATTACTACCCTGCTTTTTTATCATCAAAGGCTAGTAATAGCGGATCTGGTGAATTATTTATAAGTGCTTTAATCTCACGTTGCGCTTTTTTAAACTGACCACGTAAGTGTGGTTTTAAATACTTTTTAGAATGCTTATCGCCTTTAAAGTGGCTCACCAGTGCATGCATAAATAACGTTTGCGATTCGCTAAGCGCCGCTTCACGATTTGCATAAGGGTTATAACACGAACCGCAACCGCCTTTAAATTGATACACAGTGTTGCTCATCATCACCCCAAACCCTAAATAACATGCTAAAGCATCACTTGCTTGCGGTAAGAACTCCTTTCCCCCGGGCGGTAAAACTCCCACATGGTGAATCATAATAGTAGCGAGCGTACCGGCAAAACTGGCGACTAAATCTTGTGGTTGATTAATTTGGTTAGGGTTAAAAGACACGCTAATCTGGTGTGATGGCGCAACAACTAACTGGCTATTTTCCCCTCGCAACTCATTACTAAATGCAAAGTGTGGGAAAACCTGCGGTTGTAATTGCTGCGGCTTAACCAAACTAATTGGCCATGCATTCATGCCAGCGTAATCAACTACTCGCTCGAAAACCTTACCGGCCATTTCTTCAATGCTCGATACTGAATCAGGAAAAAATTGATGATTAGGTAAAACTAACTGTGTGTTATTTAGAAAAAACTCACTATCAAAATTTTCTGCTGCCCATACAAAGGTATCAATAAGCCATTGCTGTTCCTGCTTATCTAGCAAGGGTTTGGATTTAAATAACGTTAACATAGCTTGCTCTTTAATTATTCTTGCTTTAATTGCGCTTGCGACCACGCCCATGCTTGGGTGTTGTATAAAGGTACCGTTGAAAGTGCATGATGATGACTCCCCGTTGACTCTTTTGTAGAGTACGATAAGTACAATAAACTGCTGGTTTTAGCATCATAAATACGGCGTACTTTTAGTGATTTAAATAAAATGCTTTTCGATGATTTAAATACGACCTCGCCTGATTTACTACGATCAATAACTTGCAACTGCTGCGCTGTAATAGGGCCTGTTTGACGACACGAAATTGACATATCCGAAGGATCAGCAAAGTCTAAGTTAGCTTCAATATGGCTAATATGACAAGTCACCCCATCAACAAGCGGATCTTGTTGAGAGATCACTTTAATATCTTTGGTAGTAAATAAGCCTAGACTTACCGAGGCCGCATCATCCGAACAACCAGCAACCATCAATATAGGAACAATTGCCGTTATTAATTTAATTAGTTTCATACTATTACTCCTGTAAATTATTGCTAAGCACCACAGCGGCGCTTACAATTATTTTTCAGCTATGTTTCAATACTACCCCATAATAACCGTAACAACGAGCACCGACACTATGAAAAAAGCACTTAGTTTACTCTGTTTACTGTTTGCCAGTTATAACGCATCAGCGGGCTACTCCGTGAGTGTTTATACTGGTAAAAGCTTTAATCAATCATTAGAAACAGAAGAAGGCTTAGCGGTAGAACTTGATGACAGCAATCATTTTGCTTTTAGTATTGATAGAACGATTGATTCAGCTCGTTATGGCTTTTATTTTTCAAATACCGAAAGTGACTTTCAATCATCCCCTGATAATAGCGTTAAAATGCACTATGCGCTGTTTCAAAGCGCGGTTGAAGTCCCACTAGGTAATCGTGTTAATGGTTATGTTGGCGCGCAAATTGGTGCTAATTATGTCAAAACCAACTTCACTAGTTCAGATACCTTTTTTGCCAGTGGTTTATATGGCGGTTTTGAGTACTTATTTAATGATCAAGTACGGGTTTTATTTGAAACTCGTTGGCTTGCGACTATTGTAAATAATGCCAGTAACGTATCATGTACATTACCTACTGATGAAGACAACCAATGCTTATGGCATTTTGATGGTGACGTATTGAATCAGTTTCAAACAAGTTTAGGTTTTACTTATCGTTTTTGAGGAGTTTACGATGCCCCATATAATTATTGAGCACTCTGAAGATTTACCAGTACTACCACAAGTACTGGTCGAAAAAATTCACCAAGCCGCATACGACAGTGGTTTATTTGAACTCCCCACTATTAAAACACGCGCCATTGCGTATCAACATTATCAATTAGGTCAGGGTAAAGAAGGCTTTATTCATGTTGCTGCACACATTATGTCTGGACGCAGTATTGAACAAAAACAGCAGCTAAGCGAAGACTTACTCGCTTGCTTGAAAACCTATTGCCGTGACTCAGACAGCTTAAGCGTTAACATTCAAGATGTTGACCACGAAATTTATCGTAAGTGCTAAAACGGTAAATATTGCGCTTTAATACGCTTAATATCTATTTGCGGCGACTTATATGAAGTGAACACTAACCAGTGTTTGTCTGCAATATAAGTTAGCCCTGACGAGCGACTAAAAGCACGCTCTGGTAAGCGAATCGCATCATGATGTATTTGCTTATCAATATCATAATAACTCAATCTATAATCATCTGCTTTAACATTAAAATAGTAAATACGTGCTGTGGTCGTACTATCTTCTTGTGCAAAATGCCAGGCAAAATTGTTTGATAAGTTAATGTTATCAACCAATAATTGCTCCTTCATACTACCCGCAGGCTTTATCCATAACTGAGTATTTTCTTGATTGGCAAAAATAATATCGCCAGCTGTATTTTCATAACCATACATAGCTTTGCTATCAAGAGCTTGTGTCACTTGGCCATTATTTAAATCAATACGAAACAAGTTACTCCCATTTGAAATCAAGATACTTTGATTATCATGACTCCATGCAGGCTTACCATGATAAGTTAATTGCGTATCTACTTTTTTGATCTGCTCTTGAAGGGTGTCATAAAAATATAAGCCATTTTCGCCTGACTTAAACAAAGTAAACGCAATAAAGCGACCATCATAAGACCAAACAGGGTTATAAATACTGCCCTCTAGCTGGGTTAGCTGTACACGCTCTGTGCCGTCTAAGCTGGCACGCCAAAGCTCTGTAAAGCCAGATTCGTTTGAGGTATAAGCCAGTTGCTTGGTGACTTCACTGTAATCTGAAAAACGAGAGCTAAAGTGCGATGACATAATAGGAAAAGGCGAGCTGGCCACATCGTCACCGATAGCAACACGCATCAAAGCAGAATCTATTTGCCATTGATGAAAATACAAACTGCCGTCACTTGCAAACTCCGGAAAGCTCAATCCTTCTATATCAGCGTTAGTAAGCTTATCGGTAGTTAAGTCATAAAAATAACCATGACGCTGGCCTTGTTTAATCCCCGAAAACACCAGCATTGGCTTGCTTGGATGCCAATCAACCCCACGAATATCGACAAAGCCATTGGTGATCTGAGTAGCCTTGGCGGTTTTTATATCAAC
>NZ_JBQSVO010000028.1:0-31719 GCF_052376275.1 Pseudoalteromonas sp. AOP7-A1-14
GTAAAGAAATCTACACATATTAAAAAAGGGCTGAACAGCCCTTTTTTTACTATATTTATGCCTATTAGCTTTCTGGTGGCTTGTAACCTTCAATTTCAACATCTTTGCCTTCAAACAAAAAGCCAACCATTTGCTCTTCTAAAAACGTGCGATGTTCTGGATCCATCATATTTAGATGCTTTTCGTTGATCAGCATCGTTTGCTTATGTTGCCATTGGCTCCACGCTTCTTTTGAAATATTGTTAAAAACCTTTTCACCAAGCTCACCTGGGTAAAGTTGAAAACCAAGTCCTTCAGCTTCTTTTTGTAACTTTTGACAAAATACTGTACGTGCCATAATTGCTCTCTTCGCTTTTATTAATAAGGGCCCAATACTTATCAAACCCCAACTGAAATGATTAAGCTAATGTAGTAACTAGCTTTTTAGTTGGCGCTGCAAGACCAACCTCGACTGACCCAGCTAAAGGATACCAAATTAATTGCCGATCATTAACCATATCTGGCATTTTAGCCAAAATTAACATATGTGGGTTAATCGTCAGCTCAAAGTGTGAAAATACATGACTGAATGGCTTCAGTGGTTTACTTTCTAAAGGTAAGTTATGTTGAGCTATAAAGGTTTGCATCTGCGTTAACTCTTGAAATTCAAAAAAGCCGAACAGCCCCCCCCAAATACCTGAGCTCGGGCGCTTTTCCATCAATACTTTGTCATCAGACTGAATTATTAACTGATGACATGACTTTTTGGGCACTGCTTTTTTAGGCTTAGAATGTGGAAACTGTTTAACTACGTCCGCTTTAAATGCGCCGCAGCGCAAATTTAAAGGGCACGCACTGCAATCAAAACGACTGCGTGAGCAAACGCTTGCGCCCAAGTCCATCATTGCTTGATTAAATTCAGTAACATTTTCTTTTGGTGTTAACTGCTCGGATAATTGCCATAAAGTGTTTTCAACTTTTTTAACCCCGTACCAACCTTCAACCATAAAAAATCGTGCGAGTACCCGTTTAACATTACCATCTAAAATAGGGTGATGTTGGCCCAATGAAAGCGATAATATCGCTCCTGCAGTGGAGCGCCCGATTCCCGGTAAAGCCATAACTTGTTCAAGCGTGGTCGGAAACTTACCTTGATAGTCATCACGCACTATTTTGGCGCTTTTATGTAAGTTACGAGCCCGCGCATAGTAGCCAAGTCCTGTCCAATGGTGCAATACTTGATCTTCTGGCGCATTTGCAAGCGCCTCAATATCAGGAAAGCTTTGCATAAAACGTTGAAAGTAAGGAATAACCGTAGCTACTTGGGTTTGCTGTAGCATAACCTCCGAAACCCACACTTTATAAGGGGTTTTATTTAATTGCCACGGCAAGGTTTTCCGGCCATTGATGTGATACCAATCAACAACTTGGCTGGCAAACCAAGAGGCTTCATGCTGATTTAAATTCAAAATAGTGACTTTTATTACTCGACCTTAATATAGCGCTTAGTGTATACCTAAACTACCTTAAGGTGCGAGCGTCGTTAGAATTAAAAATGATTTAGGTAAAGCGTTGATTGCAAGTAATGGTTATTCCACTGTTGCAAAGTAACGCCTTGAAATTAAGTCTCTGTTAAACACCGAGTTCTACATCTTGAGGTGGTTTGGATATAATGGCGTGAATAAAAAGGTCAAGCTCTTGTGATCTCCCCCCCTGTCAGGGATAATACGCCACCATTTTTACTAATAGTTTCTATGTCAGGCCAACCATTATGAGTGAATCAAGTAAATCTAACCTTGAGCAAGCACAGCAAGAAGGTAAATATATCCGTACCATTCGCAGTTTTGTAAAACGCGAAGGTCGTTTAACCAAAGGCCAAGCGGCGGGTATCGAAAAGTGCTGGTCAACTATGGGGCTTGAACACAAAAACGGCCTACTTGACTTACAACAAGTGTTTGGCAACGATAACGACATAGTGATGGAAATCGGCTTTGGGATGGGTAAATCCTTGGTTGAAATGGCCAAAAACTCCCCACATTTAAACTTTATTGGTATTGAAGTTCATCGCCCAGGGGTAGGTGCATGTTTAATGGATGCCGATGAAGCGGGTGTAACTAATTTACGAGTATTTGAACACGATGCAGTTGAAATTCTAGCCGATTGTATTGCCGATAATAGCTTAACAACTATGCAGTTATTTTTTCCTGACCCATGGCATAAAAAGCGTCACCATAAACGCCGTATTGTGCAACCTGCCTTTGTTGAAAAACTACGTAGTAAACTAAAAATTGGCGGTGTATTTCACATGGCTACTGATTGGGAAAATTACGCCGAGCATATGCTTGAAGTTATGCAAGCAGCTGAAAATTTCAAAAATCAGTCAGCTGATAATGATTATGTGCCACGTCCAGATTTACGCCCATTGACTAAATTTGAACAACGCGGCCATCGCTTAGGTCACGGTGTTTGGGATTTAATGTTCGAACGTACTAAGTAGCCTGATCACCGGGTAATAAATTAACGATTAAAGGTAAAACCAACAATGAGCAAATTAACTAACCCTAGCCTCCTTTTACTGCGAAATAGCGAAGTCCTGGAAGGCAAGTCGATTTTGGTGGTCAATTTTGCTCAAGATGGCTTTTTAGCTGAGCTAAAAGAGCTTAACCCAAACAGCAGTATCACCGCTTTTAGTTATAACCATGCCAATGGTGAATACGCTAAGCGCTTTAGCAATATCAACACCGTTGTAAGTCATCAGATAGAAGATCAGCAATACGACTTAGTTGTTTACTATTACCCTAAAGCCAAACCTGAAGCATTAATGACTCTTGATAATATTCGTAGTGTAATTAGCGAAGGTGCTCAGTTACTGGTGGTTGGTGATAATAAAAGTGGTGTTAAATCAATTGAAAAACAATTCAAAGCCCGCGCTGAATTTAGCAATAAAATAGATAGCGCTAAACACTGTGCACTTTATGCATTTTCTGGTATTACTAAGCTTACTGCATTTACTATTAGTGATTACCACAAACCTTTTACGGTCGATATAGCTGACTTAAGCTTCCCTGCAATAAGTATCCCAGGGGTATTTAACCACGGCGAACTAGACGCAGGGACTAAAATGTTGCTTGAAAACGCGCCTAGCATCAAACAAGGTAATGTACTTGATTTTGGCTGCGGTGCAGGGTTAATTGCCACTTTTTTAGGTCTTAAAAACCCAAAACTTACCTTTAGCTGTAGTGATGTAAGCGCGCTTGCAGCGTACGCTACAACACAAACTCTGGCAGTCAATAACATTAATGGTAAAGCCGTTTTAAGTGATGGCTTACAAAATATTACCGGCACATTCGATCTTATTATTAGTAACCCGCCATTTCATACCGGCATTGCCACTGACTACACTGTTGCTGAGAAATTTTTATCTGGAGCAAAAACACATTTAACAAAAAGTGGCATATTAACCATCGTAGCTAACTGCTTTTTAAAATATCCACCCCTTCTAGAAGACCAGTTTGGGGCATATCGTACTGTATTTAAAAATAATAAATTTGCAGTTTATAGTAATAAGAATTGATATTTATTTGATAGTCAAAACAAAGTGATTAGATTTAACTTTTCCAATCATTTTTAACCCTCTTTGCTAGACTTAACAAATTATAGAATAAATACAATCAGGTCATTACATTCAATGCCCAAACAGATAAGACATACCAGTATAAAAAAGTAGCTGTTCAGTGCTGTAATGCTGGTAACCGCGTTATGTTTATCTTTGCCTTTTTCAATTTCAACCTATTTACATGTACCTGAGAAAAAGCAATTTATCGTCAATAAGTTCACCATTCTCGCACAAATAGTTTCATTTAACGCTCAAGAAACTGTACTTTTTGATGATAGAAAAACCAAAGATGAACGCCTAAAGTTATTCGAAACAACTTCGTTGGTTAAAGGTATTCATATTTATGCACTTAATGATGTGACTAAAAAACCGTGTTTTTACTAATTTTTAATTTTAATTTCTGAAAAACGCCATCAGTATGAAATTGTTAGGTGCTCTTTTGTTTTATTTGTAGATTTTCGGCCAATGTTAAAGCATCTTCACAAGTTCGTTCTACCTTTTTAAACCAGATGGATAGAGCGATAGAATTTCCGAGTACACACTCTCCACGCCAAGTTCGTTGTTCTTCTATGACTTACAACAAGGTATAAGAATACATTTAGTTAATAATAATGCGTTAACACCCAATAGATTTCCCTATTAAGTTAAATAAATTAATACAAAACAATCAATTTTTGAACTTTATCGCTTTTGTGATATCACATACATTGATGAAAGGTTAGAAGATGATATAATTCTTATTTGGACTGATACAATTATTCTTAATACATTAACCAAAGGTGAAAGTATTAGTTTTTTAGAAAAGGCGGTACCGCCTCTTTAGTCCAAAAAGGAAATAGAATCTGTCTGTATATCAATAAAAAGCAGTTGTTACAGCGAAACTTTAAAGTTCAATCGCGGTCACTGGCTGTTTCAAAGTTTCATCCAAATTGATTTTACTTGTTAACAATTGGATATACTCCTATAATCTCTAGTATTCGGTTTTATGATACAATACCGAATTAATTGTAAATAATATATTCCGAAAAAGGTTAATTAATAATGCAAACGCCAGTCATTCTGATTGTAGAGGATGAAGACGTAACTCGACTCAACCTCGTTAGTTTATTTGAAGCTGAAGGTTATAAAGTTATAGAAGCCATAGATGGCGATGACATGCATGACAAGCTTACAAATAACGATGATGTGAATCTTGTAGTTATGGATATCAACCTACCAGGCAAAAACGGGCTTATTTTAGCGCGTGAATTACGTCAAAAGCGTAATGTCGGACTTATTTTCTTAACGGGTCGTGATAACGATGTTGATCGTATTTTGGGCCTTGAAATTGGAGCAGACGACTATATCACTAAGCCGTTCAATCCTCGTGAATTGACCATTCGTGCACGTAACTTGATTACGCGTACAGCTCTTGGTGGTGAAGAGGCGAGTTTAGAAACCAATGGTGTTATTACCTTTAATGGTTGGGAACTTGATGAAAATAGCCGTTGTTTAACCTCGCCAAATGGTGATGCTAAACGTTTACCTAAAGGTGAATATCGCGCGCTTCGTTTAATGCTTGATTCACCAGGGCGTATTTTTAGCCGAGAACAGTTAATTAAGCATATGACAGGCCGCGAGTTACGTGCTAATGACCGAACTGTTGATGTGACTATTCGTCGTATTCGTAAGCATTTTGAAAGCGACAACAGCACTTCAGAGCTGATCAGTACTATTCATGGTGAAGGTTACCGTTTTATTGGTAAAATCGACAGCTGATAGTAATACACTAAGCAGCTAATCACTTAGCTGCTGCAAAAATAAATGAAGGGCATCTTGTCCCTCATTTATTTTATCTGCCAATACATCCAACCATAATTGTAATTCCTCATCACTTTGCTCAAGCGCGCCGTGTTCCATCTTTTTAGCATGTAACTGAACGTCATTTAAGCCTACAGAACCTGCAGCCCCTTTTAACTTATGAGCAACCGACTTGTATTGCTCTCGATCATTTTTCTCAAGAGATTCTGACATCTCTGTTTGATATTGTGGGTTAAGCTTAGCAAACAGTTCACTACTTCGTTCAAATACCACGACCCCCATAGAACTTACAAAATCTTCAATTGTTTCAACATCAAGTAGTGACATATTAATATGTTCAAGGGCTGACTTGTCGAGTTTAACTACATCCTTTTCACACTTAGGCTCTTGTTTTATTTGGAAAAGCTCTGCCAGTATTTTATCTAACTTCATAGTATTAATAGGCTTAGCCAGTGCTCCCTGAGTTGAAATACCTTCAAGCTCCTCTTCTGCGTTACGCACATTTGCCGTAAGCGCCACAATAGGCAAATTATCAAAATGATCATCATCACGGATTTGCCGTGCGACTTCATCGCCATTAATATCCGGCAACTGCATGTCCAATAGAATAAGGTCTAAATCATCCTCGGTATAGACAAATGATAAAGCATCTTCACCGGTTTCAGCCCATATAACCTCGTGACCACGTTGCTCTAATAAGTTGGTAGCAATTTCTGCGTTCAATGGTACATCTTCAACAAGTAAAATATTTAAACTACGTCCGGCATAAGATTGCTTTGTCGGTGCAATACATAAACTTAATGGGATTTCGACGACAAAACAGCTCCCCTCTCCTTCCGTACTGCTTACATGAATATGCCCATGCATAGCACTAACAAGTGCTTTAGTAACTGCTAAACCAATTCCTGACCCAATAGCATTAGTGCCTTTAATATCGGGGGCTTTGTAGTACATATCAAAAATACGATGTAACTGTTTTTGCGGTATACCTTGACCCGTGTCGTGTACACTCATCACTAACCAAGGACCATCTGCGCGATCTTCACGGCGACATTCAAGTTCCACTTTACCTTTTTGAGTGAACTTAACCGCGTTATTAATAAGGTTCCAAACTACTTGGCGCAAGCGGGTCGGATCTAATTGTGCATAAACATCGAGCATGCCTTTACGCTTAATTTCAAACTCTAAGCTTTTTTGTTCAGCTATAAGCCCCGCAAAGTTTACTACATCATTAATAAAATCAGACACATTAATTGAGTCAGTCATAATATCGAGCTGCTCACGATCAATTTTATCTAAATCAATAATATCATTAAATATATTTCCCAGAGTCTCGGCGCTTGAAAAAACTGTGTTACACCAACTACGTTGTTCCTTATCAAGCTCTGTATCCAGTAACATTCGTGTCAAGCCAACAATACCATTAAGTGGTGTACGTAACTCATGACTTAAAGTCGCGATAAATTTACCTTTATCTTTGTAGGCTGTTTCTAAGGCTTGAGCCGCTTCTTTACGGCTGGTGATATCACGTCCAAACGCTAATAACCCAATGTAATCGCCGTTGTCATTAATAAAAGGGAGTTTACGCATTTCAAACCAACGGGTTTCGTTACCCACTGGATATTCAACATCCAAAGTTATTGCTTGGTGCTTTTGCTCAACGACCTCATCTGTTCTTAGTACCTCAGGTAAAAAGCGGCTTGGGTAAATTTGCTCAGCGGTTTTGCCAATCAGCTCTTGGCTTGATTTATCCATGACTTCTTCAAACATTTTATTACAGCCAGCAAAAACGCCATTATTATCGCGGTAATAAAATAAATCTGGGGATGAATCGACAATAGAACGCAGTAACATCCCCTGCTGTGCCAGCTCTTGTTGCGTTTTCTTACGTTCAGCTATTTCTTTTCGTAACTCTTCGATAGCGCGGTGTTTGGCGTGAAAAGCCATTTTACGCTCATCAATCTCAACATTTAAGCGATTTATATTATCTTTTAAGGTTTGATTTAAAAGTTTTTCTTGTTTGGTAGCGGTGTCTAAATAAGCAAAGGAGGCGTCAAGCTGGCGTACAGAATTAATCAACAAACTAATAAGTAAAGGTGAGACAACAGCGGTAAAAAACATCACCGCAAGCACATCCAAAAACATCACTTCACCAACCGCTACATAATAAAACATACTGGTCAGTATCAGGGATACCACTAACAATAACCCATAGCACAGTGCCGCGGTTTTAAACTCACCAATTTTAGAGATAGAGCTAGAAAGAATACGAGCCCAAGGGCTCAAAGAAAAATCGATCATATATTACGTTTGTCTCTTCGCTTATTACTTGCGTTACTAGTATGTAGTTAAATAACCTGGGTTCAGGTTAAGTATATAAAACTTCAGCTCGTTGCGCAGCGACGAAAACCATTAACCCTTAAATTAGTTTACCATTTTTACATTAACAGTTTTCATGTTGTGCGATGAAAACATAAAATTTTCATCTTCAATCCACTTTTTCTTTATTTCGTGTAAAATACGCCGCCTTAGATTCACTAATAAATGAGTATAGCCATGCAAACTACAATGCCAGATATAGCAGATACAGCTGCCGCCTTACAAACAGGGTCATTAGATTGGGTTGGTATGGGTGAAATTGAACTGCCCTTTATTTTTGAATCGGCAGAATTGACACCTGTAACAGTTAACGCTAAAGCCCGCGCTTTTGTAAATTTACACAAAGAAGACGCGAAAGGCATTCATATGTCTCGACTTTACTTAGCCCTAGATAGGTTATCAACCGAGCAACAAGTTAACCCGCAAACAGTTGCGCAAGCTCTCGATACTTTTATTACCAGCCATGAGGGATTAAGTGATAAAGCATTAATTGAGTTTAAGTTTGAGCTACCACTTAGACGCAAGTCGCTATTAAGCGGTAAAGCTGGCTGGAAAAGCTACCCAATTACGCTAGCGGCTAAAGTTGACCGCGGCCAACTTAGTTTTGAACTTAGTGTTGACGTAACTTATTCATCAACCTGCCCTTGCTCTGCCGCTCTTGCTCGCCAGCTTATTCAAAACGCTTTTAACGAGCAGTTTCAAACCTCAGAAGTAAGCCAACACGCTGTACTTGAATGGCTTGGCACCACACAAGGTATCGTCGCCACTCCGCATTCACAACGCTCTATAGCTAATGTTAAAGTCAAACTTAGTAACACGATTAACAAATTTGACGTATTGAGTTTAATCAATAATTTAGAGCAAGAGTTAAAAACACCTGTTCAAGCAGCAGTGAAGCGTGAAGATGAACAAGAATTCGCACGTTTAAATGGCCAAAACCTTATGTTTTGTGAAGATGCCGCTCGAAAAATTAAAGCCCTACTAGATGCTAGTAGTTATGCCGATTACTGGTTGCAAATCAATCATTACGAATCATTACATGCCCACGATGCAGTCGCGATTGTAGTAAAAGGTATTGACGGCGGTTATCAGGCATAACAACGATAATAATATATACGGTGCTTTAACATACGACAGAAGATTTAAACACACAAATTGCTCGAGTAAATCAGTGTCAATTTGTTGTCGTGGAGTTACCGTATGGAATTCCTTTTATTATCAATTTTAGCGTTAGTTTTTTGAAGCCTCTGTTGTTGCGTCGAAGTTTACTGATGATGGTAGACCCCTGCCCCCCACGATCTGTGCGTACTAAAGCAAGTAAACCAGCAGTATTATCCCCTTCTCAAGCAAAGGCTCACTCTACGGCACTCGCTGAAATATAAAAGCGTAAATAACATTTTAAAATGCGAGTTTAAACTCGCATTTTTGTTTTTTATTACTAACTTTGGGTATAATCTAGATATTCAATTCGAGGAATCTAAAACTATGAATGTTGGTATTATTGGCGCCATGGAGCCAGAAGTTAAAATTTTACGTGAAGCAATGCAAAACCCAGTAACGTTGACTAAAGCAGGCTTTACATTTTATACAGGTTCACTTGCTGGTAACACCGTTACTTTAGTGCAATCTGGAATTGGCAAAGTCGCCTCTGCAATCGCCACTACTTTATTAATCGATAACTTTAGCCCTGATTGTGTTATTAATACAGGTTCTGCCGGTGGTTTTTCTTCCTCTTTAAGCGTGGGTGATGTGGTTATTTCATCCGAGGTTCGCCATCATGATGTTGATGTAACGGCTTTTGGTTATGATATTGGCCAAGTTCCACAAATGCCTGCAGGCTTTGCTGCGCACCCCAAGTTAATTGAAGCTGCTGAGCAAAGTATTTCAGAGATCAGTGATATAAAAACCCTTATTGGTTTAATTTGTACCGGCGACTCATTTATGTGTGACGCAGCTCGTATTGATAAAGCCCGAGCAGATTTCCCGTCAATGCTTGCCGTTGAAATGGAAGGTGCTGCAATAGCACAAGCATGTTACGCACTTGAAACGCCATTTGTAGTTATTCGTTCAATGTCAGATATTGCCGGTAAAGACTCTCCACAATCATTTGAAGAGTATTTAGAAGCCGCCTCTATAAACTCATCGAAAATGGTCGTTGCCTTACTTGAAAAACTGATCTCGGTCAGTTTATAAAAAGTTAATGCGGTTGTTCAAAACCATTTGGACTTTATCGTATTTATTGCTGCGCTCTTAGCTGAGCGCTATTAACCTTATCTTATTGATATTAATCGAATAAATTAATACATTTCTAAAGGTGATTTATGCTGCCTTTGCCAAGCATATTACTTATTACTCGGCGCTATTATCTAATTAAACTCTTTGCTAATGCCTTGAAAACACCAGTATGAAAAGGAAACCCACTCGCATAGCACGGCTCCTTAAACAAAAAACCACAGCCAAAGAGTTATTAAAACCACTTAAAATAATACTATTTATTATAGAGTTTATACCGCTTCGGCTAGTAACTCTGACTATTCTGGCAGAACAGCCACTAAACAAAGTATTCGTTATATAAAGCATCACGGACGGCATTTTTATCAAACCAATAGTGGCTGGCTATTAAGCGGATGTTCTGCATCTTTAGCTATTCAATTGGGGGGTTGCTGTTTATAAGAGAACCTAATACCATACAATGCGCGTTGGCACTGGTAGTGCTGCCAAATATTGATGATATTCCTAAAGCATTTTCTCTCATACAACAAGCTAAGAGTTTTGGCTCTTGACCCATTGTGAGTATCGAGCTGGCTTTTATCCTAATTAACTATCTTTAACTTGCACTAAACATAAAAAAACCAGCCGAAGCTAGTTTTTAGCTGAATTATAACTCGGCTTATTATGCCACGGTTACTTTTGCAAACCTACGCTTACCCACTTGATAAATATCAGAGCTACCTTTAGCTATTTCTAATTTGGTATCTGTTATTTTTATCTCACCGTTGAGCTTTACAGCGCCTTGTTTAATCATTCGCATGGCTTCTGAGGTACTTGCCACAAGGTTAGCCTCTTTCAAAAGGTTAGTAATGAAGATTGTTTCTTCCTCAATAGTTACCGTCAGTTCAGGGACTTCATCTGGTAAAGCATTTTTTTGAAAGCGCTTAATAAAATCCTGATGAGCATTTTCTGCATCTTGCTCACTATGAAAACGAGTAATTATTTCTTTAGCAAGTTGAATCTTAATGTCACGTGGATTAGTGCCTTGCTCAACACGCTGTTTAAGTTCAGCCATTTCTTCAATCGATAAAGCACTAAGTAACTCATAATAACGCCACATTAATACGTCACTAATTGACATTATTTTGCCAAACATCTCGTTAGGTGTATCAGTAATGCCAATATAGTTGCCTAACGACTTAGACATTTTTTGAACGCCGTCAGTACCTTCTAATAAAGGCATCATTAGAACGGTTTGAGGCTTTTGGCCTTCATCTTTTTGTAATTCACGACCCATTAATAAATTAAAACGTTGATCCGTACCACCAAGTTCAACATCAGACTCCAGTGCCACAGAATCCCAACCTTGTACTAGTGGGTATAAAAACTCGTGTATAGCTATTGATTGGTTGCCAGCATAGCGCTTTTTAAAATCATCGCGCTCAAGCATACGAGCAACCGTTTGACGAGCAGCTAATTTGATCATACCAGCCGCGCCTAGTTGCTCCATCCACGTTGAGTTAAATGCAACCGTAGTTTTGCTTGGATCAAGTATTTTAAAAATTTGCTGTTTATAGGTTTCAGCATTAGCTAAAACGTCATCTCTTGTTAGTGGCTTACGGGTTACATTTTTACCCGTTGGATCACCAATCATTCCCGTGAAGTCACCAATTAGGAAAATCACTTCATGACCTAAGTCCTGGAAGGTTTTCATTTTATTGATAAGAACAGTGTGGCCTAAGTGTAAATCTGGGGCTGTTGGATCGAAACCGGCCTTAATTTTAAGCTTTTTACCAGACTTTAGCTTTTCGACTAATTCGTCTTCAATTAATATTTGTTCTGCACCGCGTTTAATCTCTGCTAGAGCGGTTTGTAAATCCACTGTTTATTACTCCAAAAAATTCAGCTACAGGGTAATTCTAGCGTATATTAACGTCAGTTTAAATCCACAAAACACTGGTATTAACGCTTTATTAAGTATATCCTGCAATATTAGTACTTAATTATCTTGACAGCAGGAAAAGGCACGTTATGGTTCACGTGGTGCACAAGCTCCCTAAAAAACACAAATTGCTTATTCTTGGGTTGGTTTCTGCTATTATCGGCTTAACCTTTCTTCCTTCAGAAAAAGCCACCGCTTCAAAAGACAATAGTGCAGATGCACTAGAAATTGGTAAACGCTACGAGTTACAGGTTAAACTTGATGACAACGAAAAGCTAACTGAGCTAAATTCAGATAAAGCCGCAAAAAAGTTACCCGAATATGACCTTGTCGATTTTAAGGTTAAGAACGGGGATAATCTAGCTCTTATTTTTAAGCGTGCCGGGTTTTCTGCAGGTGACGTTTATAAGCTAGTTAATACTAATGCAGAAACGCGTAAGTTAACTAAAATCCATCCAGGTGAAACACTTAGCTTTGCAACTGCAGATGATGGCTCACTTGCACAATTACGTTATGTAATCTCAAAAACCGATACCTTATTTATTACCTTAAATGAAGAAGGTAATTATGACACTTCAATAGACAGTAAAGAAATCGAAACCCTTAGCAAATCTGCAGGTGGTGAAATTTCAAATAGCTTTTGGACATCAGGTATTGCCGCGGGGTTATCTGAGCGCCAAATTATGAACTTTGCTGATATCTTCGGTTGGGATGTAGATTTTGCTAATGATATTCGTAAAGGCGATAAGTTTGGCCTTATTTACGAATCACACTATGTAGATGGTGAATTCATTGGCACCGGTAAAATTATTGCAGCTGAATTTATTAGTCAAGATCGACGTTTTACTGCAATTCGCCATAGCGATGGACGCTTCTACACCCCTGAAGGGCGCAGTATGAAAAAAGCATTTTTACGAGCGCCAGTTAGCTTTAAATATATTAGCTCAAGCTTTAATCCTAAACGTTTACACCCAGTTACAGGCTTAGTTCGCCCACACCGTGGTATTGACTTTGCTGCACGTACAGGCACGCCAGTTGTAGCATCAGGTAACGGCAAAGTTATTAAAGCCGGCTACAGTAAGTATAATGGTAACTATATATTTATTAGACATGGCTCTAAGTATGTCACTAAGTATTTACATTTAAACAAAAAAATGGTTAAAACAGGCGCGCGTGTTAAACAAGGTCAAAAAATTGGCACCGTAGGCTCTACTGGCCGTGTAACAGGTGCCCACTTACATTATGAGTTTTTAGTAAACGGAGTACATCGCAATCCAAAAACGGTTGACCTACCTAAATCTGAACCACTTCCGCGTGAAGAATTAGCTAAATTTAAACCAATTGCAGATACATTCTTAGCGCAACTAGAACGCAACCGTGAGTTACAACTAGCTCTAAAATAAATAAAGTGTCGCTAATAAAACTTAAAAAGCCGTTACAGCTATTACTGTAACGGCTTTTTAATACCTAAGAGTCTATACCGGAGTCTATGCTGTAATGATTCACTCTTCGGCATCAATACACGTATCACGCCTTATGTAAAAACCAGCCCGCTCAATAATTTCACTGATTGAAGCGTAGCCACTAAGCCCGACTTGAATTAAAGTAACTGGGGCCATAATATGCAGATAATGACCGTTAATATCATCCCAATAACTTTTAAGCTCAGTGGTAAAATCAAACCTCTGCTACTTTAACTAATGCCACTTGTGCTAATTTTACGCCCAACTGCAACTTGATCTAATTTGAGCCCATCAAACTTACCATGTCAGCTCACACCGAGAAATAATGTGAGTTACATATTGTTCAGAGCTCATCTCACGAACTAACTTTTAGAAATCACGATATCATTAAAGTTGCCTTATATAACTACCTTACAAGAGATATAAAAGCGTTAATTTAAGAGTATATAAATCAATTGTACAACTAGGGAGATCATCACTAATGGCCAAATATATTTAGCGTACTTAGTGGCGCTATCTAAGCCTAATTTTGATTGGTACTTCTCTAATAAAGGCACGAGAATAATTAACGCAATAAAAAGTGAAATTAATATCACAAATATATTCATACTATCCTCTAAGTTATTAAGCTATCAATTTATTTATAATTTGAGTATACCTAAACGACAGACAAAAAAAAGCGCAGTAATCACTGCGCTAAAAGGTTGGAAGTAATCGTTTCATACTTCATTTAGTTTATAAACTTAACCAACCAATGCCAGTAATATACCAGCGGCTACAGCACTACCAAGTACACCGGCAACATTGGGGCCCATTGCATGCATAAGTAAAAAGTTATGCGGATTGCTTTCAAGACCCACCTTATTAACTACACGCGCAGCCATAGGTACTGCTGATACACCTGCTGCCCCAAGGAGTGGGTTAACGGGCGTTTTAGATATTTTATTTAAGCCTTTTGCCATAAATACACCTGAAGCTGTACCAATTGAAAATGCCAGTGCACCGAGCAATAAAATACCAATAGTTTCAACAGTTAAAAACTTATCTGCTGCAAGCTTTGAACCTACCGCTAAACCTAAAAATATAGTGGTGACATTAATAATTTCATTTTGTGCACTGTTACTTAGCCGATCAACAACGCCAGACTCGCGCATTAAATTACCTAAACAGAACATACCTACTAGTGGGGTAGCCGCGGGTAAAAACAATATAGTTAAACTAAGCACCATCAGCGGGAAGAAGATCTTCTCTTTTTTGGATACAGCGCGTAACTGCGGCATCTGAATTTGACGTTCTTCTGGTTTCGTTAGCGCACGCATAATTGGCGGTTGGATAATAGGCACCAATGCCATATATGAATAAGCTGCAACGGCGATTGCGCCAAGTAGATCAGGGGCAAGTTTAGAGGCTAAGAAGATTGCTGTAGGCCCATCTGCCCCACCAATGATAGCGATAGCGGAAGCATCTTGTAAACTAAACTCAAAACCAGGCACATAATTTAATAGTATTGCGCCAAATAAGGTAGCAAAAATACCAAACTGCGCCGCAGCGCCTAGCAATAGCATACGAGGGTTAGCTATAAGCGCACTAAAGTCTGTCAGTGCCCCAACGCCCATAAATATAAGTAATGGGAATACACCAGTATCAATACCTATATGATAAACGTAATACAGTAGACCACCGGGGTCGGATAAACCGGCCACCGGGATATTTGTTAGTATTGCGCCAAAACCAATAGGTACCAATAATAAAGGTTCAAAGTTTTTAGCGATGGCTAAAAATAACAATAAACAGCCAACTGCAATCATAACAAGTGCAGGAAAAGTAAGGTTTGCGATGCCTGTGGCGTTCCAGAGGCTTAATACTCCATCCATCCTCTGTACTCCTACGCTAATGTGATCATGGCATCACCCGTAGATACTGAATCGCCTTCAGTAACGAGTATTTCTGAAATTGTGCCTGCATGGGTCGCACGTATTTCGGTTTCCATTTTCATAGCTTCCATGATGACAACCACTTCACCTTCTTCAACAGCCTGACCTGCTTTTACTTTTATTTTGAAGATATTACCAGCAAGTGGTGCATTTAGCGTTTCAGACGAAGCTACTGACGCTGATTGTGGAATAAGCTCGCTGTCTTTAAGCGTTACTTCTTTAAGCTCACCGCCTTGTGCAACGACAACGTCATAAACCTTGCCATCAACCTTAACGCTGTACTGTTCAGCAGTAACGGTTTTATCAGACGACTCGTTCGCTGGCTTTTCTGATTTAGCCGATTCAGCGCTAGGCACTGGCTCAAATGCATCAGGGTTATTGCGGTTTTTAAGGAATTTAAGGCCAATTTGCGGGAATAATGCATAAGTTAATACATCATCAATTTTTTCATCGCTAAGTTCAATACCTTGCTCCTGTGCTTCTTTTTCAAGCTCAGTTTGCAGGGTTTCAAGCTCTGGCACTATCTTATCAGCAGGGCGACAAGTAATTGCCTCTTCCCCTTCTAGTACGCGCTCTTGTAGTTCTTTATTCATTGGCGCAGGGGTTGCACCATATTCGCCTTTTAATACACCGGCAGTTTCTTTAGTAATCGTTTTATAACGCTCACCAGTTAATACATTTAATACTGCTTGCGTACCCACTATTTGCGAGGTCGGTGTAACCAATGGTAAAAAGCCTAGATCTTCACGAACACGTGGGATCTCAAGCAATACTTGGTCAAGCTTATCGCCAGCACCTTGCTCTTTAAGCTGGCTTTCCATGTTAGTTAACATGCCACCAGGCACTTGTGCGAGTAGAATACGACCATCAACGCCCTTTAAACTACCTTCAAAAGCGGCGTACTTTTTACGAACATCACGAAAATACGCTGCAATTTCTTCAAGCTGATTTAAGTCAAGTTCCGTATCGCGCTCAGTGCCTTCAACTATCGATACAATGGTTTCAGTAGCACTGTGGCCATAAGTCATACTCATTGACGAAATTGCAGTATCAAGCATGTCAATTCCTGCATCTATCGCTTTTTGATAAGTAGCAGTACTTAGCCCTGTTGTTGCATGGCACTGCATTGCAATTGGAATCGATACGGTTTCTTTTAAGCCTTTAATTAACTGCTCACAATCATAAGGTTTTAATAACCCCGCCATATCCTTAATACAAATAGAATGACAGCCTAGCTCTTCAAGCTCTTTTGCAAGCTTTAACCACATGTCTAACGTATGTACTGGACTTACAGTGTATGAAATGGTTCCTTGTGCATGCGCGCCAACTTTAACAGCCGCTTTAATGGCGGTTTCAAGGTTGCGTACATCGTTCATCGCATCAAAAATACGAAATACGTCAACGCCATTTTTATGGGCGCGCTCAACAAACTTTTCTACTACATCATCAGCATAATGACGATAGCCTAATAAGTTTTGACCACGCAACAACATTTGCTGCTTGGTATTTGGCATTGCGGCTTTTAAAGAACGAATGCGCTGCCAAGGATCTTCACCTAAATAACGAATACATGAATCAAAAGTAGCTCCGCCCCATGATTCTATTGACCAATAACCTGCGTCATCCAGTTTACTCGCAATTGGTAACATGTCATCAAGGCGCATACGTGTAGCCAGCAATGATTGGTGTGCGTCACGTAGTACAAGCTCTGTCAGTTTTAATTTAGCCATGAATTACCTCTTAGAATTATTGTTTGTTATTGTATTGAGCAATGGCCGCACTGATCGCAGCAACATGTTCACTAGGAACACCCTTTGCTTGAATTGACGCCTTTCGAGCAAGCGGCGCAACGGGATTTTCAAACCGCGCAGCTATTTTGGACATAAGTGAAATAGCCCAAATTAAAAACGAAAGAAAAAGAAATACTCCCACCATGCCTGTCAGCATTAAACTTGCCGCGGTAGTAAGTAAAGCACCTACATCCATCTTGCTCCCCTTGATAACTCAACCGAACAATTAAATAAAAATCCGATTATACTTAATATTTATGCACTAATCATAACAAAGCTCTATTTATTGTCTAGCACTTTGTCAAATGGTATAACCAATTACTACTAAAGTAACATATCAATATTTAACTTAATACTGTTGATAACAATGAAAACCGATAGGACTTAAACGATAAAAGCACTCGATATAGATAATAATTATAAAAGCGAAAAAACATGTGAGATTTAGCGCTTTAAAATAATGGCACTATAAAGAAAGTTAACTTAACATGAAATTGGTCTTACCAAGAATAAAATAGATATTATACGCTTATTTACGTATAAAACTCTCTGCGCCATAACTTACATTAATGGTATGAATAAGTTACATGACAAGTCGTAAAAATTACGTAACACTCAAATATACCCAGCTTGGAAAATAAATTAAAACAATAAAAATCAACAACTTAAAAAGTGGCACGTAACTCGCTTATCAATGATACGAACGATTTAGATGAACCAAGGAGAATACAATGTTACGCTGGACAATTACGTTTCTAGTTATTGCGTTAATCGCTGCAGTGTTAGGTTTTGGTGGTATCGCTGGTGCTGCTGCAGGAATAGCAAAAATAATCTTTTTTATATTTTTAGTACTATTAGTTATTTCATTAGTTTCTGGTGCCTTACGAGGAAAAAAACCCTAGATACTAATTAACTTATTAATCTTTTTAACCTTCGACAAGGAATTACATTATGAAATCATCAACAATTAAAGCAGGTGTTATCGCATTATTCGCAAGTTTTTTTATTATGGGTTGTGAAGATAACCATGCTGAGGATGCCGGAGAGCGCATTGATGAAGCTGTAACAGACGTGCAAAATGGTGTTGAAGACGCCTGTGAAGAAGCTAAAGAAGGCATGAATGCTGAAGAAACGAATTGCTAATAGCAATTTAGTTTAAAATTAAAAAAGCGACCCAATTGGGTCGCTTTTTTGTTATTAATTAAACCTATCTTATACTTAATTAAAGTCTTGCTTCAAGCATAAGGCGTTTCATATCGCGCACGGCTTTGTCTAAACCATCAATGGCTGCGCGAGCAATAATTGCATGGCCAATATTTAGTTCATATATTTCGGGCATTGCGGCAATCGGTTTTACATTGTGATAATGCAGTCCGTGGCCTGCATTGACGACTAAGCCAATACTAGCAGCATACTCTACACCTTGGCGGATATGTTCAAGCTCTTTTTGTGTGTCAGCATCATTTTGTGCATCCGCATAAGCGCCAGTATGAATTTCAACATAAGGGGCATTACACACTTTTGCGGCATCTAACTGGGCTTTATCTGCATCAATAAATAATGACACTTTAATGCCCTCATTGCTAAGCCTGGTAGTAGCTGCTTTTATTTTATCAAGATTTCCTGCCACATCTAAACCACCTTCAGTGGTAAGCTCTTCTCGCTTTTCAGGCACTAGGCAAACATATTCAGGCTGTATTTCAAGAGCAATATCAATCATCTCATCGGTTACCGCAATTTCAAGATTCATACGAGTTTGAATAGTTTTAGCCATAACATACACATCACGATCTTGAATATGACGTCTGTCTTCACGTAAATGAATAGTGATACCGTCCGCCCCCGCATGCTCTGCCACACTTGCAGCGTGTGCAGGATCAGGGTAACTAGTGCCGCGAGCTTGGCGTAAAGTAGCAATATGATCAACGTTTACACCTAAAAGAATGTCTTTCATGTTTTTACCTGTTTTTAAATTATTTAATAAAAAGCTCACGGCTTTTCAATGGCTTACTACCTAATAATGGTTTCATTAAGTAACGGCTTAGTTGTTTAGCAACGTGTAATACATCGTCTTGACGAAAATCATGTTGTGAAATAGCAATGAGTTGCAAACCTGTAAAACCGCTAACGGCTTTATCATTTTGTGCAATAAAACCCTGCTCTTCAAAATAGCGATAAAGCTTATCTTGATGGATTTTTTCACCTTCAGCATCATAGTCAAAATCAACTCCATAACCTAATAATTCAAGCAACTGAAATTCATACGAACGTAATATCGCCTGAGGCTCTTTTTCAATGCTTAACTTAGTTAAATGTTGTTGATATAAATTAAATGCCTGCTCTATAGGCTCATTAATTGGCACTATGCGATTTGTTAGCTCATTGAGGTAAAAGCCGCAATAAAGCTTATCGCCTGTAAGCTTCGGGGAGACGCCATGAAGCTCAAACCGATTAATATACTTTAGCTCATACTTACCGCTGTAATGGATTAATAGTGCTTGAAAAGGTTGTAGTTGAGCTTTATGTTTAGTGGCTTTGCGGCCGCTAATGCGTGCTAGCATTCTAAGCTGGCCAACACCTTCTACCAACACATCTAGCATTACTTGTGAATCACTATAAGGACGTCGGTGTAATAAATATGCTGTGTAGAAGTCGCTATCCATAGAGGTGATTAAAGAGGCTAATCTTCACCATAACCTAAACTACGTAAAGCACGCTCGTCGTCAGCCCAACCAGATTTAACTTTTACCCAAAGCTCTAAAAACACTTTATTATCGAGCATTTCTTCAAGATCTTTACGAGCTTCACGGCCAATAACTTTTAGCTTTTCGCCTTTGTTACCAATCACCATACGCTTTTGCGTTTCACGCTCAACTAAAATAAGGCCATTGATGCGCCATACACCGTTGTCTTGCCATTTAAATTGTTCAATTTCAACGGTCACTGAATAAGGAAGTTCTTCACCCATAAAGCGCATTAGCTTTTCACGAATAACCTCAGCAGCCATAAAACGCATTGATCGGTCGGTAACATAATCTTCGGGGAAGTAAAACTCACAAAGCGGTAAACGCTTAGTTACTTCGTCTTTAATTAGACTTAAGTTTTTACCTTGCGTTGCTGATACAGGCATGATGCCGATAAAATCAAACTTATCGCTCAACCATTTCATATGCGGCAGTACTAAGTCACGATCTTTTACCAGATCGATCTTATTCATCACAAGTAAAACCGGCTTACCGCTTCTCTGAACTTTGTTAAGCACCATCTCGTCGTCAGCATTCCAGTGCGTGCCTTCAACTACAAAAATAATCAGTTCAACATCCCCAATAGAGCTTGATGCGGCACGATTCATTAAACGGTTAATTGCGCGCTTTTCTTCAACATGAAGGCCCGGTGTATCAACATACACCGCTTGATGTTTACCTTCGGTATGAATACCCATGATACGGTGACGTGTAGTTTGTGGTTTACGCGAGGTAATACTTACTTTTTGCTCAATAATTTCATTAAGCAGCGTTGATTTACCTACATTCGGTCTACCAACAATAGCAATCATGCCACAGTAAGTGTCTAATTCTTCAGTTTTAGACTGGATCAGGGTATCAAGATTCATGTTTAAATAACTTTAATGCTTTTTCAGCCGCTTTTTGCTCTGCTTTACGGCGTGAGCTGCCAACTGAGATAATACTATCCATACCGTCAACTATACATTCAACCGTGAACGTTTGATTATGAGCCTGCCCTTTTGTGTCAACAACAGTATAACCAGGCAATGATAATTTGCGTGCCTGTAAATACTCTTGTAGTAAGGTTTTAGGATCTTTTTGATTAAGCCCTGGAGAAATAGCATCTAAACGAGACTCATACCATGCTAATATCAAATCACCACAGCTATCTATATCTGAATCTAAGAACACCGCGCCTATAATTGCTTCTACAGCATCAGCAAGGGTTGATTCGCGTCTAAAGCCACCACTTTTAAGCTCACCCGGACCTAAGCGTAAATAATCACCTAGTCCAAACTCTAAGCCAAATTCAGCTAAAGTTTGCCCGCGCACAAGGGTTGAGCGCATACGGCTTAAGTCACCTTCACGTGCCTTTGGGAACTTGCTATACAGTGCGTTGGCAATGACAAAGCTTAAAATTGAATCACCTAAAAACTCTAAGCGTTCATTATGTTGGCCTTTATGGCTACGATGCGTCATTGCCTGCTCAAGTAAGGCTTGATCAGCGAATGTATAACCTATTTTTTTATATAACTCTGTTACGTTTTTTTTCATCGTTACTGAATATTACCTAGGCGCTCAAAACGAACACCAGTTGGAACCCATCCGGGTAAAATGTTCTCTGGGCCATTTTCAAATTCAAAACTCATCCATATAAAGACGGCTTTACCCACTAAGTTTTCTTTTGGTACAAAACCCCAAAAACGACTATCTTGACTGTTGTCGCGGTTATCACCCATCATAAAGTAATGATCTGCCGGTACTACCCACTCATCAGATGGAGTTCCTGGCTGCTGATAGTAACGCCCTTTTAATTCGAGCGCTTCTGGGTTAATTAAAATATCATGTTGTACTGCGGCTAAATTTTCATTTAAACGCACTAAATCCATTGAGCCTTGCTTAAATTCATCACGATTGATAATTTCCATATCAACCTTATTATACTCATTACATAAAAGTTCGCCCTGTTGGGTTTCGCCTTGACTGCAATTTGGTTGAATATAAAGACGCTTATTACGATAAACAATTTTATCACCAGGTAAACCAATTGCGCGCTTAATGTAATCAACCCTATCATCAAGCGGATATTTAAATACCACAATGTCACCACGTTCTGGCTCACTCACATCAGCTAACTGAGAACGCCAAACAGGATCTTTAATTCCATAAGCATATTTTTGCACTAAAATAAAATCACCCACTAATAAAGTAGGCATCATAGAACCCGATGGGATTTGAAACGGTTCAAAGATAAATGAGCGAAAAATAGTGATCGCTGCAATCATTGGAAAAATAGATTTTGCCGTTTCAGTTATGCTCGGTTCTGGAGCAACTAATGCTGCAGCCTCTTCACTTAGCTCCCCACCAGCTGAACCTTTCGCAAGGGCTAAGCGCTGCTGTCTTTTGGGCGCATAAATAAAATGATCAATTAACCAAATTAAACCAGAGCCTAACGTTAACAGCACTAAAAAAACTGAAAAGTAACCCGCCATGCATTAATTCCTTACTATCGTTTATTTACTTACCTACTTTAAGGATAGCTAAGAATGCATCTTGTGGTATTTCGACGTTACCAAGCTGCTTCATTCGCTTTTTACCTTCTTTTTGCTTTTGTAATAATTTCTTTTTACGACTGACATCACCACCATAACATTTTGCGATAACGTTTTTACGTAACTGTTTAACCGTTGTACGAGCAATAACATTCGGACCAATCGCGGCCTGAATTGCAATATCAAACATTTGACGTGGGATCAGTTCTTTTAATGCATCAGCTAATAAGCGCCCACGTGATTGTGAAAGATCACGATGTACAATAATCGCTAGCGCATCAACACGTTCACCGTTAATTAAAATATCAACTCGGACCATATCTGACTCTTGAAAGCGCTTAAAGTTATAATCAAGAGAAGCAAAGCCACGACTGGTTGATTTTAACTTATCAAAAAAGTCCATCACCACTTCAGCCATTGGTATCTCGTAGGTCACTGCTACTTGCTTTCCATGATAGGTCATCTTAGTTTGCATACCGCGCTTTTCAACACACAGCATAATAACATTACCTAAGTATTCTTGCGGCACTAATATATTTGCTTCAACAATAGGCTCACGAATTGAGATAATATCATTAACGGGAGGCAAATCTGACGGGTTATCAACCTGGCTAATTCCTTCTTTAGTTTCTACCTCATAGATAACCGTTGGTGCAGTTGTGATAAGGTCAATATCGTACTCACGTTCAAGACGTTCTTGAATAATCTCCATGTGTAGCATGCCTAAAAAGCCACAACGAAAACCAAAACCAAGTGCAGTTGAATTTTCTGGTTCGAAAAATAAAGATGCGTCATTCAGACTTAATTTGTTCAATGCATCACGGAACGATTCATAATCATCTGATGAAATTGGGAACATACCAGCATAAACTTGTGGTTTAATTTTTTGAAAACCCGGTAAACGCTCAGGAGCTGAGTTTTTAGCTAGAGTGATTGTATCACCAACAGGTGCGCCATGAATTTCTTTAATACCAGCAATAACAAAACCAACTTCACCAGTGCTTAATACACCTGTGTTAGTTTGTTTAGGAGTGAAAATCCCCACTTTATCAGTAAGGTGAACCTGCTGATTCGACATAATTTTTATTTTATCGCCAGTGCGTAATTCACCGTGCTTAATACGCACCAACGAAACAACGCCTTGATATGGGTCAAACCATGAATCAATGATCAATGCTTGCAGAGGTTTATCTTTATCGCCTATTGGTGGTGGGATATCGCGTACGATCATTTCCAATACTTCCTCGATACCAACACCTGTTTTAGCACTACAGCGCACAGCATCTAAAGCATCAATACCAATAATATCTTCGATTTCTTCAGCAGCACGAAGTGGTTCAGCTTGCGGTAAATCTATTTTATTAAGTACCGGAATAACCTCTAAATCCATTTCAATAGCGGTGTAACAGTTAGCTAGTGTCTGCGCCTCAACACCTTGTCCAGCATCAACAACCAGTAAGGCGCCTTCACAAGCTGCTAAAGAACGTGATACTTCATAAGTAAAATCAACGTGTCCTGGTGTATCGATAAAGTTAAGCTGGTAGGTTTCACCATCACTTGCTTTATAATTTAGAGTTACACTTTGTGCCTTGATGGTAATACCGCGCTCACGCTCAATATCCATCGAATCCAACACTTGTTGCTGCATTTCACGGTCTGTTAAACCACCACACACTCGGATCAAGCGGTCAGAGAGTGTCGATTTACCATGGTCGATATGGGCTATGATCGAAAAATTACGGATATGCTTCATAAACTGGATTCTAAACTTCTTTTAGTGGACTAAGTGTATAAGACGGTAATTTTACATTTAATTGGCCTCAATCTCCATCTATTTGCGTTAAAGGAATGCTGATTGGATGAATTTTTATTATTTTAATCTCATGTTGTATGCTCTTAACTCGGGTTTTAGCCAGCATATAGCCTACAAAGCCGCCCATTATTGCGGCTATAATTTGCCACAACTCAGGCAGTGAAAAAACTCCTGCTGTTATCAATGCAAAACCCAGACTAAACAATAATGGCAGCATATAAACTGCAAAAGCGTGTTTTACAACATGGCTATCATCAAGCGCTAAGGTAACTTTTTGGCCAATTTCTAGTGGAGCATCAAACTTATAGGGAAAGGTTTTCTTCGCAGTGCCAAACAATTTACTAAATACTTGCGAGCCACAACGGCCATTACAGCCTTCGCATGCTTGCTTTTGTTCGGCTTCTAAATAAGCTGTGGTGTCATTAATAGACGCCACAGTAAGGGTTTGTTCAATCATAGTGGTTAGAGGGGTCTAGCAACTGATTCAGCTATCGCCTTTGCTGTGGAGGAAGGGATATTGCCCACCACTGAAACATCGAAACCTCCGCCGTTGTGTACATACACTGTTGTTGCGCCTGACGATAGTGACCCGCTTGGTCGACTTCCTGGAAGTGGTCTTTGAACAAACACAGAAATTTCAACTAAACCATCTGAATATAAATAGTAGTCAGTTAGTTCGTTATTTAAATCAAGTTTATGACGATCTGACTTTAATAAATTAAAACCTTTAGGTATCCAGCCTATTTGCCAATTATTTAGTGCACTTTCGGTTTGAGTTTCTTCGGCATTAAGTGGCAATGGTGTTGGGAAATTACGATTCAGCATTTCTAACAACATCGGGGCAGGCTCTTCTGTAACACTAATTTGGGTAAGCTGAAGCTGCTCAAGCATTTCACCTTGGTGATTTACATACGCTGATTTAAGTAATAATGATGATTCTGTATCAAGCCATAGCCAATAATTAAATTTATGTTCATCTTTAGATTCAATGCGAATTAATTGCGCACCACGACCTGCTATGCGCCCTTTCCCGCCCAACACAAAATCATAGTTAGCACTTAAGCGCTCTATGTTTTTAAATAAAACTTCAGGAATAGGCCCTGCAATTGAGTCGGTATTAATTGAGTACGGTTCAGATTGTGGCTCAAAATAAGTAACTTGGCTGTTCACTCGCACCATTTCCAAGCCTGCACCGTTAAGTAAACTTAAATGCTCTAATTCGGTGGTATCTTGTTTTGCATGTAACCAACGATAAGGTTCCATCGCTTTGCCTTTGACGACCACGAATGAGGCATCAAAATTGCGATTGTGAACCGCATCAGCCATTTTCAGTAACAGCGCTTTGGCTGTATTATCATCGTTGGCTATTGCAGGTGCAATAAGTACCAACGACAGAATAAAAGTAATAACTTTCATTTAATTAGTTTTTTTCCTCGTCACTATGCGACTCAGTGTGAGCTTTTTCAAGTGAATACGCAACTCGGGCTTGGCGTTGATGCTCAAGTACCAATGCACCAATACGTTGCTGTTGTAATTCTCGAAGGCCTTTATCAGCATTATCAAGCGCTGGCTCTGATGAATAACTAACTGGCGACGCAACACCGGTTACCGGCGTTGTTTGCAGCATCGGAATTCCGCTTTCAGTGCCATTTTCGCCCTGTGGCAACGTTTGGATACCCACAATAGCAAACATCGCTACACTTGCTGCAATAGCAAACTGTGCCAAAGGCTTGCGCCATTTAAATGCAACAACGTTGTTTGAACTTTTAGTTGTTTGCTGCTCGCGGCTTTCATTTTTAGAAAAATCAGCATACACAGGCTCTTTTGTCACCGCCTCAGCAACCACATCTGAAATATCCAGAGTAAAAGAGTTTTTTTCCTGTTCGGCACGCATTACATCCCCAACAAGCGCAAAGCGGCCAAAGGTTTCAACCTCTTGTGCGGTAATTTGCTCGTCGGTTAACTGCTGTTCGCCGTCAAGTAACGCGGATAGCTGTTCATTATCCAACTTGTTAACGTGTGCTTTTGTCATACTAAGACTCGCCTATTAATGGGTTAATTTTGTTATCAATTGCTTCACGGGCCCTAAAAATACGCGAACGTACAGTCCCGACTGGGCAATCCATCACCACCGCTATTTCTTCATAGCTCATCCCTTCAATTTCTCGAAGCGTGATTGCGGTTTTAAGATCTTCAGGCAAACTGTCAATGGTACTAAAAATCACTTTGCGAATTTCATCACTTAATAACAAACTCTCCGGAGAAGAATTAGAACGAAGTGCATCAGCACCATCGTAAAATTCAGCATCATCAGCGTCTACATCATTTGCTGGCGGCTTGCGGCCCTGAGCCACTAAGTAATTTTTAGCACAATTAACGGCGATACGGTATAACCAAGTATAAAAGGCGCTGTCACCACGAAAGTTTGGAAGCGCACGATACGCTTTAATAAAAGCTTCTTGTGCTACATCTGCAACATCACCTTGGTTAGACACATAACGTGAAATCAGCCCGGCAATCTTGTTTTGATACTTCTTAACTAATAGGTTGAAGGCGTTTTTATCTCCTTGCTGGACCCTTTTTACTAGCGCTAAATCCAAATCCTGCTCGCTCATTCGAGCCGGTACTCCTATGTCTGATTATTGCTTGTTATTCATATCTTAGCCATTATTTACAAATACTCTGACTACGAGATGAATAAAAAGTTCTGTTTAATATTATTTTTTTGTAAAATAATCACTAAGCGACGAATTAAAATAACTAATAGTATGATGGTAAATATGATACAACTAACCCATCACGATAATATTTTTGCTCTTTGAGCATTGTAACCGCAAAGACCATATACATGAACCAAAATAAACACCACACTACAGATGTAGCTATCATAGGTAGCGGCGCAGCAGGTCTATCATTAGCACTCTCATTAGCTAACCACTGTAACGTGACGGTGATCAGCAAAGGCGTATTAACTGAAGGTTCCACTCTTTATGCTCAAGGCGGAATTGCCGCTGTGTTCGATAAAAAAAATGATAGCATAGAATCCCATGTACAAGACACCCTTGATGCCGGTGCCGGTTTATGTGACCGAGATGCCGTTCATTACACTGCAAGTAGCGCCAAACGATGTTTAAAATGGTTAATAGAACAAGGCGTGCCTTTTGATATGGAGTTTGACAGCAAAGGTAAAGAACGCTTTCATCTAACTCGCGAAGGCGGCCATAGCCATAGACGTATATTACACGCTGCAGATGCAACAGGTCGTGCAGTACAAACCACTTTAATTAGCCAAGTTCAGGCTCATAAAAACATTACTTTATTAGAGCTATATAATGCCATTGATTTAATTGGCGATAAAAAGCTCGATAAAACAGGAAAACATGTCCACGGTATTTATATGTGGAACTTGGCTGAAAAGCGAGTAGAAACTATAGCGGCTAAATTTATTGCTTTAGCCACTGGCGGTGCTAGTAAAGTCTATTTATATACCTCTAACCCTGATGTATCTAGTGGCGATGGTATCGCTATGGCATGGCGTGCTGGATGCCGAGTGGCTAATATGGAATTTAATCAATTTCATCCAACCAGCCTTTATCACCCCGAATTACAAAACTTTTTAATAACCGAAGCAATGCGCGGAGAAGGGGCTTATTTAAAACGCCCTGATGGCACGCGGTTTATGCAAGACTTTGACCAGCGAGGTGAACTTGCTCCGCGAGATATCGTCGCCCGCGCCATCGACTTTGAAATGAAACGCTTAGGTGCAAATTGCGTGTATTTAGACATCAGTCACAAAGATAAAGACTTTATTATTGAGCACTTCCCGACTATTTACGCTAAATGTTTAAGTGTAGGGTTGGATATTTCCAAAGATCCTATCCCTGTAGTACCAGCAGCACACTACACCTGCGGTGGCGTGATGACTGACTTTAACGGTAAAACAGACCTTGATAACCTGTATGCAGTGGGTGAAGTTGCTTACACAGGGCTGCATGGTGCAAACCGTATGGCAAGTAATTCACTGTTAGAATGCATTGTGTTTGCCCACGCTGCAGCGAAAGATATTTTAAGCAAGCTCGACTCAGCCCCAGAATTATTAGCGCTTCCACAATGGGATGAAAGCCGTGTAACTAACTCAGACGAAGAAATCGTAATAACCCATAACTGGCACGAGCTAAGGTTGTTTATGTGGGATTACGTGGGTATTGTCCGCTCAACTAAGCGCCTTGAACGCGCTTTACACAGGGTAGAACTGTTACAGCGTGAAATACATGATTATTACGCAAACTTTCGGGTGACTAATAACTTACTTGAGCTACGTAATTTAGTACAAGTTGCAGAGCTTATCATTCGCTGTGCACTAGAACGAAAAGAAAGCCGAGGCTTACACTACACTATCGATTACCCGAAGCTAAATGACAACGCTATACCAACTATTTTAATACCTTATAGTCACGATGAAGCGTAATAATCCTAGAAGCTAACGCGACTAGAAGCGGTCACTACAAAAATTAACAAGCATTTAAAATTGCTCGCCTTAGGCGAGCGAGGCTTTGTTCATCAATACTATTTACCGTTAATACAAGCCATTGGCGCCTACTTACCCCTTGTACACACAAATAAATATTGTCACCAATAATACATGTTTTAGGGCTGATATTTCCGTTTATCTTGGTCGTGGCATTTGTAAAGTTAATGGCTTGCTGTTCTAGCAGAACGATGCCATCGAGCGGTTGCAAAGATTGTACTTTTTGAATAATAAAATAAGCACTAAAGCTGATACTTATAAGAGCAGTAAGTTGTGCAGTTAAGGTGTGTAAAAATAGCAGGCATAACAATACAAAAGTAACCGCAGCGACCACTATAGGTTTGTGGCCACTGACATTATTGTTTACGGTAAACCTATACACGGACTCGGTCTAAAATAAGCATCACCATTTCTTTAAGCTCTGGATCTTTACATTCTTTATGACCCATAAACCATGCAAACAGATCTGGATCATCACCTTCAAGTAAACGTTGAAATACGGCTTGTTGAGAGGGGGATAGCGAATCAAATGCCTCTTCTACAAAGGGCATAAATAAAACATCAAGCTCTAACATACCACGGCGACAAGCCCAACGAATACGCTGTTTACTATGCAATTCAGTCATTTTTCACCTCTTCTATAATTGTCCGCAGTTTAGCAAATTGCACCCAAATAAACATCAATTAATGAACAGCAGATAAGCAAATAAGGGAAAATATTCGCTTATCTGTACCCGCTAGTATAACTACGTTATTATAGCGCTCTATTTTTTTATCGTAGAAGAAGGTTTTTATGTCGAGTGTTTTTGCATGTCCTTTATCAGATCAACTAATTGAAGTTTCTGGTACCGATAAACTGGCTTATTTACATGGTCAGATCACCCAAGATATAAACAAACTAACCAACGATAACTTTTTGTGGGCAGGACACTGCAGCTCCAAAGGTAAGCTGTGGGGAGTATTTAAATTATTCTCCTACAAAAGCAATTATTACTTAGTGGGTTCAGAGTCTGAAGCAGCGCAAAGCATAAACGAGCTTAAAAAGTACGCAGTATTTTCTAAAGTCGAGATCAAGGCATCTGATCTAAAACTGATAGGTCTATTAGGCGATGACTTAGCTCCTACACTCGCTGAGTTAGGTATCGACTTTACCGAACAAGATGCGATTGACTTTACTCTTGGCAAAGCACTTAAGTTAAGCGACTCTCGCGTATTACTCATACTTGATAAAGACGCTTCACTTCCTGACAGTATTCCAATCCTAGACACTGATTCGAAATGGCAGCAGCAATCGATAATCGCTGGCGAGCCACAACTTAACAGTGACGCTATTGGCGAATACGTACCACAAATGGTTAACCTTCATGCTATTAACGGCATTAGTTTTCGTAAAGGCTGTTATACCGGCCAAGAAACTGTTGCTAGAATGAAATACCTAGGTAAAAATAAACGCGCTATGTTTATCGTCAAAACGACCACCGACAAGCCGCTCGATAACCTTGATTTAGAAGTGCAACGAGGTGAAAACTGGCGTCGCGCCGGAAAGTTAATCTCACAATCTTTTGATGAACAAAGCAACACTCTTTTTGGTTTAACCGTGTTACCAAACGATAGTGATCCTTCGCAATCACTTCGCGCAAAACACGCGCCTGAGGTCGTATTTTCAATCGTACCTCTTCCCTACTCTCTTGAAGACGAATAAATAGGAATGACTATGAAAGTAGCAGCAAATAAAGTGGTAAAAATGCATTATTCAGTAATGGATAATAATGACAACACCATTGATAACTCATTTGGTGGTGAGCCACTTACTCTTATCGTTGGCACGGGTTACTTGATCCAAGGCCTAGAAAGCGCGCTGCTAGATAAAGAAGCGGGCGATAAATTTAGTGCCAGCATTGAGCCTAAAGACGGCTACGGCGAACGTCATGATGAACTTATGCAAGCAGTGCCTAAGTCTTTGTTTGAAGGCATGGAAATTGAAGTAGGTATGCAATTTAAAGCATCTACTGACGATGGCGATCAGTCAGTTATGATCATTGAAATTCAAGACGAAAACGTTATAGTTGATGGTAATCACCCACTATCGGGCATTACCTTAAATTTTGATGTGGAAATTTTAGAGGTGCGTGATGCAACCGAAGAAGAGCTTGCTCATGGCCATGTACATACCGAAGAAAGCTGTGATCACGAACATTAAAAACAGCTAAGTTTACCAACATAAAAAAAAGCGCCAATGGCGCTTTTTTTTATGTTGGTTTTTTTTCAACGTCTTGTGCTGTTAGGTCTGGCTTTGCTGAGGTCTGCTTTGCTATTTTACCTTCAAGTGCAGCGATTAAACCTTGTTGATCATTAGTTCCTAAACGATATTGTGTCCCATCATTTAAAGTTAACTGTACTGCACTAAAACCTGACACGCTATATACCCAACCATCATGGGTAATTCGTAGACCAATACCATGTCGATACGAGTTTTGCACTGCTTTAGCTTCAATTATATCACTTAGCTGCAAGGTTTTTCCCACTACGCCTGGACCAAACGCCCAGCTAATGGTTTGTCTATCGACACGAATTGTTAGGCCATGAAAGAAAAATGCTACCAGTGCTAATATGCCAGTAAAAACCATTAAAGGTTTATCAGCGCCAATCAAGTTCCAAGCTAACGCGACAAAGCCGCCAATCCAGCCCAGTACCACAAAAATAAAAAGGGCATATTGTTTATGTTGATACATTACTTTTCTCTTTTATATTAGGCTCTGCTGACCTTTCAAGGTTGAATTTTCAGCAATTTATTTAGTATTTGGTCAAGGCAGCGTCTATGTGGTTTGGTTATTACCCATAAATAGGCGATAAAGTAGGATCAATACCAAGCAGGGGCAGCCTAAGAACGATTTATTCTTTGATACTCAGTTTTTAATTAGCCCACAAGATTACAAACCTTGCGCCGCGATTAAACCGTCCTTAGTTTGAACGAATTTAAATTCGC
>NZ_JBQSVO010000029.1:0-31642 GCF_052376275.1 Pseudoalteromonas sp. AOP7-A1-14
AAGCCCACATAAAGTGGGCTTTTAAAAACCTGATAGGTTTACTTACTGCGTAATTGTTTAATTACACGTAATTGAGCTATAGCTTCTGCTAGTTGCACTGCTGCTTGTTGGTAATCCAACTCAGCAGCAGAGGCGTTAGCCATTTGCTCTTGTGCTTCACGTTTAGCTTTTGCAGCGGACTCTTCATCAAGGTCTTCACCACGTACCGCAGTATCAGCTAGGATACTAATGATATTAGGTTGTACCTCTAAAGTACCGCCAGCAACATACATCACTTCTTCGTGACCAAATTGCTTAACTATACGAATCATACCAGGTTTTAGGGCAGTCAATAGTGGAGCGTGGCCATAGTTAATACCAAGGTCACCTTCACTACCGCTTACTTGAATCGATTCAACGAGACCAGAAAATAACTTTTCTTCTGCGCTTACTACGTCAAGATGTACAGTCATAGCTGCCATACTACCCTCCTAATTACATGCCTTTGGCTTTTTCTTGAGCTTCTTCGATAGAGCCAACCATGTAAAATGCTTGCTCTGGAAGGTCATCAAACTCACCGTTTAAAATGCCTGTGAAGCCAGCAATTGTGTCTTTCAGTGAAACGTATTGACCTGGCGAACCGGTAAATACCTCTGCCACAAAGAATGGCTGAGATAGGAAACGCTGGATTTTACGTGCACGAGATACAAGTTGCTTGTCTTCGTCAGAAAGCTCGTCCATACCTAGGATTGCAATGATGTCTTTAAGTTCTTTATAACGCTGAAGAACTGTCTGAACGCCACGTGCTATGTTGTAGTGCTCTTCACCAATTACTTGTGGATCAAGTTGGCGTGAAGATGAATCAAGTGGATCTACCGCTGGGTAAATACCCAATGATGCGATGTCACGAGAAAGTACCACTGTTGCATCTAAGTGAGCAAACGTTGTTGCTGGAGACGGATCGGTCAAATCATCCGCAGGTACGTATACCGCTTGGATTGAAGTGATTGAACCTGTCTTAGTCGATGCGATACGCTCTTGTAGTACACCCATTTCTTCAGCAAGTGTAGGCTGGTAACCTACGGCAGATGGCATACGACCTAGCAATGCAGATACTTCCGTACCCGCAAGCGTGTAACGGTAGATGTTATCTACGAAGAAAAGCACGTCACGACCTTCGTCACGGAATTTCTCAGCCATAGTCAAACCAGTCAAAGCAACACGTAGACGGTTACCTGGTGGCTCATTCATCTGACCGTATACAAGAGATACTTTGTCGATTACGTTCGAGTCAGTCATCTCATGGTAGAAGTCGTTACCCTCACGAGTACGCTCACCAACACCGGCGAATACTGAGTAGCCGCTGTGCTCGATTGCGATGTTACGGATAAGTTCCATCATGTTTACGGTTTTACCAACACCGGCACCACCGAATAAACCAACTTTACCACCTTTAGCGAATGGACATACAAGGTCAATTACCTTGATACCTGTTTCTAAAAGTTCTACTGAGCTTGATTGCTCTTCGTAAGTAGGCGCTGCACGGTGAATAGACATACGCTCTTCTTCACCGATAGGACCTGCTTCATCAATTGGCTCGCCAAGTACATTCATGATACGACCTAGGGTCTTTGTACCAACTGGAACTTGGATTGCTTCGCCTGTATTTTCTACTGATGCACCACGACGTAAACCGTCGGTTGCACCTAGTGCGATAGTACGTACCACACCGCCACCTAGCTGCTGCTGAACTTCTAAAGTCAAACCAGCTAGATTGCCATCTGTTACTTTTAGCGCGTCATATACGGCTGGCACGTTATCTTGTGGAAACTCGATATCCACAACGGCACCGATAATTTGGACGACCTTACCTAAACTCATGTCTATTCCTCTCGTTAATCTTTGCCCGAAGCATTAAACTGCTGCTGAACCAGAACAAATCTCACTAATTTCTTGTGTGATTGCCGCTTGGCGAGCCTTGTTATAAACAAGCTGTAACTCATCCATAAGGTCGCCGGCGTTATCAGTTGCAGCTTTCATTGCAACCATACGGGCGGCCTGTTCAGAGGCAGCATTTTCAACTACACCTTGGTATACTTGAGATTCAATAAAGCGTACTAGCAAAGACTCTAAAATAGCCTCTGGGTTTGGCTCATACAAGTAATCCCATGCATGTGCAGATACTTCTTCTTCAGCTTTTGGCAAAGGGAGTAACTGATCTACTATTGGCTCTTGCTTCATGGTATTAACAAAGTTGTTATATACCAGGAATAAACGGTCAATTTTACCTTCAGCGAATGCATCAAGCATTATTTTTACTGGACCAATAACGTCCTGAACTGAAGGTTTATCTCCAAGACCTGCTTTTTTGGCAAGTACTTGACCACCAAAACGTTGAAAAAAGCCAGCTGCTTTACCACCTAAAGTAGCAAAATCAGCTTGAACGCCTTTCTCTTTCCACGCTTTGATTTCTAATGCGACTTTTTTAAACTCATTTGAGTTTAAACCACCGCACAGACCACGGTCTGTAGAGATAACAATATAACCAACTCGTTTTACTTCACGTTCTTCTAAGAACGGATGAGTAAAATCAAGATTTGCTTGAGCAATACGACCAATCACTTTACGTAACTTTTCAGCATATGGGCGGCTTGAAGCCACTCGTTCTTGCGCCTTTTTCATTTTAGACGCAGCAACCATTTCCATCGCGCTGGTGATCTTTTGAGTATTTTTAATACTCCCGATCTTGCTTTTAATCTCTTTTCCGCTAGCCATGACTCTCTCTCCGAATCAAGGTGCACTTTTATAAATAAAGTGCACCATTAATAACTAAATTACCAAGTTTGCGTAGACTTGAACTTCTCAATAAGTTCTTTAAGTTGCGCTTCGATCTCGGCGTTGTAGTCACCAGTTTCATTGATTTGAGCCATAAGCTCTGCGTATGTGCTGTTTGCAAAAGAAAGCGCTGCAGCTTCAAAATCCATAATCTTATCGATTTTGATATCTTGAAGAAAGCCTTTCTCAGCAGCAAATAGCGACAGTGACATTTCAGCAACAGACATTGGTGCGTACTGTTTCTGTTTCATTAGCTCTGTTACACGCTCACCATGTTCAAGTTGAGCACGAGTAGCATCATCAAGATCAGACGCGAACTGCGAGAACGCAGCTAATTCACGGTACTGAGCTAGGGCTAGACGGATACCGCCACCTAGTTTCTTAACGATTTTAGTTTGTGCAGCACCACCAACACGCGATACCGAGATACCAGCATTTACTGCCGGACGGATACCTGAGTTAAATAAGTCAGTTTCTAAGAAAATCTGACCATCGGTGATAGAGATAACGTTTGTCGGTACGAACGCAGAAACGTCGCCGCCTTGAGTTTCAATGATTGGCAATGCCGTCAATGAACCTGTTTTACCTTTCACTTCACCATCCGTGAACTTTTCAACGTAATCAGCGTTTACACGCGATGCACGCTCAAGCAAACGAGAGTGAAGATAGAATACGTCACCTGGGTATGCTTCACGCCCTGGTGGACGCTTAAGTAGCAATGAGATTTGACGATAAGCAACAGCTTGCTTAGATAAATCATCATATACGATTAGCGCGTCTTCACCGCGGTCACGGAAATACTCACCCATAGTACAGCCCGAGAACGGAGCTAGGTACTGAAGCGCCGCAGACTCAGAAGCAGATGCAACAACTACGATAGTGTTTTCTAGTGCATCATGCTCTTCTAATTTACGTACTACGTTAGCAATAGTAGATGCTTTTTGACCAACCGCTACGTATACACACTTAACGCCTGTGTTCTTTTGGTTGATGATTGCATCGATTGCTAATGCTGTTTTACCTGTTTGGCGGTCACCGATTACAAGTTCACGTTGACCTCGACCAACTGGGATCATCGCATCGATAGATTTATAACCAGTTTGTACTGGCTCATCTACTGATTGACGCTCGATTACACCTGGTGCAATTTTTTCTACAGGTTCAAAACCGTCGTTATCAAGTGCGCCTTTACCATCGATTGGAGCACCTAGTGTGTTTACAACACGACCAAGTAGACCACGACCAACAGGCACTTCAAGAATACGACCAGTTGTATAAACTTTTACGCCTTCTGTAAGGTCAGCGTATGGACCCATTACTACTGCACCAATTGAGTCGCGCTCAAGGTTTAGTGCGATAGCATAACGGTTGCCTGGAAGCTCAATCATTTCACCTTGCATACAGTCAGCTAGACCGTGAATGCGGATGATACCGTCTGTAACAGATACGATAGTACCTTCGTTACGAGCTTCACTTACAACTTCGAACTGCTCAATACGTTGTTTGATCAGATCTGAAATTTCAGTGGAATTAAGTTGCATGCTCTTCTTCCCAATTACGATTGTAGTGTAGTAGCTAGGCGGCTTAGTTTGCCGCGAATAGAGCCATCGATTACCTTGTCACCAGCCTTGATAACAAGACCACCAACTACAGATTCATCAACACTACAATTCAGCTTAATTTTGCGTGCGAAACGTTTTTCAAGCGCCGCTACCAGTGATTCTTGCTGCTCAGCAGCAAGCGATGTTGCAGAAGTGACATCAACATCAACTTCTTTGTCATACTCAGCTTTAAACGCTGTGAATAACTCAGCAACCGCTGGTAGGGCAACTAAACGCCCATTTTCAGCCATTACCTTAACAAGGTTTTGGCCGTGTTCGTTGAGCTGCTCTGCACAAACTTTAATAAAGAACTCAGCTTGGTCAGTTGCTTTAGACAACCCCGATAAAGCAGAATCAACTTGCTCATTGCTGGCAACGTGACCAGCAAAAAACAACATATCATTCCAACTTTCAACAGTGCCTTTCTCAACGGCAAGTTCAAAAGCCGCTTTAGCGTATGGGCGAGCGATAGTAGTCAATTTAGACATGCTCATACCCTCCTAATTACAGCTTAGCGACAAGTTTTTCAACGATGTCACTATGTGCGGCTTGATTGATTTCACGCTCTAAAATACGTTCAGCGCCAACAATCGCTAAAGTAGCTACTTGTTTACGTAGCTCTTCAGTCACACTGTTACGCTCTGCTTCGATTTCAGAGTGTCCTTGAGCAACAATTTTTTCACGTTCTTCGCGACCACGAGTAGTCTCTTCGTCAACGATTACTGCTGCACGCTTTTTAGACTGTTCAATGATATCAGCCGCTTGTTCTTTTGCTTCTTTAAGCTGCTCAGCAGCTTTTTTTTGCGCAAGTTCTAAGTCTTTTTCGGCTCTATCAGTGGCAGCTAAACCATCTTCAATTTTCTTTTGGCGAGATTCAATTGCGCCATTAAGTGGTGGCCATACATACTTCATACAGAAAAGTACAAACACCGTAAACGCAATTAATTCACCGATAAGAGTGGCGTTAATATTCACAACCGCTCCTCCTTAAAATAGTAAGCTGTTCAAATTAAAATTAAAGTACGAACAAGATTACCATCGCGATACCAACACCAATCATTGCTACAGCATCGATTAAACCAGCAAGGATGAACATTTTAACTTGTAGTGATGGTGCAAGCTCAGGTTGACGCGCACATGCTTCAAGGAATTTACCACCCATGTTACCAAAACCAACAGCTGTACCGATTGCACCAAAACCGATAAGTAGTGCAACTGCGATATATTTTAAGCCTGTTACCAATTCTAAAGCTTCCATTTTTTTCTCCAAAGTTTCAATTATAAATTAAAGTTAAAAGTAAATTTGTAAATTAATGATTGTCTGAACTTGCCATGCTTAGATAAACAACCGTTAGCATCATAAATACGAATGCTTGTAACACGATTACTAAGATGTGGAAAACAGCCCAAACAAAGTGCAACGGAAGTTGCATTAAACCAACTGCGCCGATTAAGATGAAAATCAACTCACCAGCATATAAGTTACCGAACAAACGCAGTGCTAACGAGAATGGCTTAGACACTAACGCGATTAATTCAAGTAATAAGTTACAAGGGATTAAGAAAATCATCGCGATTTTACTTTTTGAGCTGAACGGATGAAGCGTAAGCTCAGCAATAAAACCACCAATTCCCTTAATTTTAATTGAGTAGCCGATCATCAATAAAAACACACCAATCGCAAGCGCGGCGGTTAAGTTGATGTCCGTTGTCGGTACAACTTTCATGTAAACATCGTGTGAGTCCATACCAAATGCAGTTTCGCCAACAAAGCCTGCCAGTGAAGGTAAGAAATCAACTGGAATTAAATCCATTAAGTTCATTAAGAACACCCAAACGAAAATCGTTAAGGCTAGAGGAGCAATAAGCTTGCTCTTACCGTGAAAGGTATCGCGTACGTTGTCACCAACGAACTCAACGATCATTTCAATGAAACATTGAAATTTTCCTGGTACACCCAGAGTTGATTTTGAAGCCGCACGACGAAAGATCCATAAAAACAATAGACCTAATCCGATTGACCATGCGAGGGTATCTATATGCCATGTCCAGAAACCACTGTCCGTACATGCTTTATTGAAGGCTAGACCGGTGTCGGTCGAGCACATCTTAGCATTAGTTAAGTGATGCTGGATATGGCTTGATATAGTAACTTCTTCTGCAGCCATGTTATATCCCAAAGTTAATGTTTAAAAAAAACGGGTGCAAACAATCCAATAAAGAGAACCAATACATAAGCACAAAAAAAGGGCATTAATATGACCGAGTACGATTTCAGTATTAGCGCAAACAAAATGATTGTTAGCAAAAATTTTAATCCGTTACCGCGCTTTAGCGAGGTATACACTTGATTTGCTTTGCTCGCGCCCATAAATCGGAATGCATAAGCAGCAAATACAAAATTAGGGAGGATAGCTACAACACTGCCAGCGAGCACTGAACGGCCGGCATCAACTCCCCAACCTATAAAAATAATTACAGCAGCTATCAACGCTACTAAGCCCTGAAGACAGATTAATTTAAATGCGGCTCGTCGATAAGGACTTGCTAACTTATTCGTCACGTCTAGTTAACCTTAATGACAATCTATATATCAGGGTATGAAAACTGGCGAAAGTATACTTATTTTTACCAATTTTGCAACTTGAGTTGACGCTTTGTGCTGCAAATTTACTACTAATGTCTCTATTTAGACATAATAAAAATTAAACTGCAGGGGGGTTGCTGTCAATACGCCCTAAAATCCCCTCTAATTCATCGAGATTGGTGTAAGAAATAACCAGGTTCCCTTTGCCTTTTTTATTATAGTTAATTTCAACTTTTGCACCCAGGTTTTCAGCGAGTTTCAGTTCTAACTTTTTGACATCTGGATCTTTTTCGATAGGTTCTTTAATCGGAGTAGGTTCTAAAATTGAACGCACTAACTTTTCAGTTTCGCGTACAGTAAGCGCTTTAGCAACGGCTAAGCGTGCGGCATCAGATTGAGCATCACCTTCGAGTGCAAGCAAGCACCGAGCATGACCCATTTCGATATCGCCATGTTCTAGCAGTATTTTAACATCTTCATTAAGATTATTTAGGCGTAATAAGTTGGTCACTGTAGTACGAGACTTACCAACTGCCTCAGCGACTTGCTGATGCGTTAATTCAAACTCAGTCAATAAGCGACTTAAGGCAATAGCTTCTTCCATTGCATTTAAGTCTTCACGTTGAATATTTTCAATTAGCGCAATAGCAACAGCAGCTTCATCTGGCACGTCTTTGATAATACATGGCACAGTATCAAGCTTAGCTATTTGCGCAGCACGCCAGCGACGTTCACCAGCAATAATTTCAAAGCTATTTTTGGCTATTGGACGCACGACTATAGGTTGAATAATACCTTGGGCACGAATCGAGTTGGCAAGCTCTTCAAGCGCTTCTTCAGACATATCTTTACGCGGTTGATACTTACCTGAATGTAAGTGCTCAATAGCAAGCTTTTGTAATTCACTCGCTTTAACTGGCTCTATAGCTGCGTCAGCTTGCTCAGTGCTAACAGAACGATTACTGTTTTTTACTGCACCAGCTGCAGGTTTGGATGAACTTAATAAAGCGTCGAGTCCTCGGCCTAAACCACGTTTTTTAGCTGACATGTTATTTTTTTACCTCAAAGTTAGGCTACTGCTGAAGAAGTTTTCTCTTTTCTACGTAACATTTCACCGGCTAGTGCTAAATAGGCTTTAGCACCACTTGATGCCCGGTCATAATACATTGCTGGTGCACCAAAACTGGGCGCTTCTGCAAGTCGAACATTACGGGGGATTACGGTACGGTATACCTTATCGCCAAAGTGTTGTTTTAATTGCTCAGACACATCATTTGCGAGGCGATTACGCGGATCATACATGGTGCGCAGTATGCCTTCAATTTTTAATTCTGGGTTAACCATTTTTGCAAGTTGAGTAATGGTATCCATCAAGGCCGTTAAACCTTCAAGTGCATAATACTCACATTGCATAGGCACTAAAATAGAATCAGCGGCAGCCATTGCATTAACTGTCAGCATATTTAATGACGGAGGACAGTCTATAAATATAAATTCGTATTGATCTTGGATTTTATCTAAAGCCTTACGAAGACGGACTTCACGGGCAAATAGCTCCATTAACTTTACTTCTGCGGCGGTTACATCACCGTTAGCTGCAATTAAATGATATTCACCAGAGGTTTCTTTGTTAATAACCTCTTCAATTGGTTTATCTTCAATTAATAAATCATAAATAGTGGCAACATCACCATATTTATCAACACCGCTCCCCATAGTGGCATTACCCTGGGGATCAAGATCAATTAACAACACTTTACGCTTCGTCGCGGCCATAGAGGCTGCGAGGTTAACAGCGGTCGTTGTTTTACCAACGCCCCCTTTTTGATTTGCTAATGCGATGACTTTTGCCACAGTGTTCTGATCCCTAATCTTTAGACAGAATAATTAAATGCCTTTGTGCATCTAAATTTGGTACTTCCAAGGCTATTTTTTGCTCGAACTTAATACCACGCGGTAACGACTTTAGCTCTTCACTTGGAAATATGCCTTTTAAGGCTATAAATTTACCTGAATGATCAATCAAGTGTGAACACCAGTCAACCATATCTTGTAAAGACGCAAATGCGCGACTTAATACACCATCTAATTTAACACTTGGTTGATATTCTTCAACTCTAGACTGCACCGGGGTTACATTTTTTAATCCTAGGTCATGTTTAACCTGCATTAAAAAGCGCACTCTTTTACCTAAGCTATCGAGTAAAATAAATTGCGTATCAGGTAGGGCAATTGCCAGTACAATACCAGGTAAACCAGGACCTGTGCCAACATCAATATAATGATGACCGGGTAAGTGTGCAGCAACAACTAAACTATCCAAAATGTGTTTTATCATCATTTCTTCGGGTAAACGCACTGAAGTTAAATTATACGCTTTGTTCCATTTGTTGAGTAACTCAACATATTGCACAAGCTGTTGTTGTTGTCTTTGTGTTAGCGCAATATCAGTTTGCGCTAATAAAGTAGTTAATTGTTGCTGTAACACAGTGTTCCTCAATGACTACGCGGTTTTACGTAGCAAGCCTTGCTTTTTTAAATACACTAATAATAGCGAAATAGCCGCAGGGGTGATACCAGAAATACGCGATGCTTGGCCAATTGTATCTGGACGTGCTTCGGTGAGTTTTGCGACAACTTCATTAGATAAGCCAGAAACTGTTTTATAATCAAATTCTTTTGGTAAAATAGTTTCTTCATGACGCAGTTGTTTATTGATCTCATCTTGCTGACGTGCAATGTAGCCTGCGTATTTCGTATGGATCTCCACCTGCTCAAGTGCTGCTTTATTAGTAAAGTCAGATCCTAAACCGTCAATAGCCATCAGATCGTTATAACGAACTTCAGGGCGACGTAGTAATTCTTCTAAATTTGCTTCACGCGTTAATGGTGTTTTTAGTAATTCATTCACTTTATTAACCATGGCATGATCTTTATGGATCCACGTATCTTTAATACGTTGAGATTCTTTAGCAATTACTTCCATTTTTTCGTTGAATGCTTGCCAGCGCTCATCATTTACTAAGCCAAGTTCGCGGCCCTTTTCAGTTAAACGAATATCAGCATTATCTTCACGTAATAATAAACGATATTCAGCACGGCTAGTAAACATACGGTATGGTTCTTTAGTACCAAGCGTCGCTAAGTCATCAATTAATACACCGGTGTAAGCTTCATCACGACGTGGTGTCCATGATTCTTTGCCCTGCACTTGTAACGCAGCATTCATACCGGCTATTAAGCCTTGTGCGCCGGCTTCTTCGTAACCAGTAGTACCATTTATTTGACCTGCAAAGAATAACCCATCAATAAATTTAGTTTCAAGTGATTGTTTTAAATCTCTAGGATCAAAAAAGTCATATTCAATAGCGTAACCAGGACGACAAATATGTGCATTTTCAAAACCACTAATTGATTGCACTATTTCAAGTTGTACATCAAACGGTAAACTAGTTGAAATACCATTTGGATAAAGCTCATATGATGTTAAACCTTCCGGTTCAACAAATATTTGATGTTTGTCTTTATCAGCAAAGCGAACAATTTTATCTTCAATTGAAGGGCAGTAGCGTGGGCCAATACCTTCAATAACGCCAGAGTACATAGGTGAACGATGTAAATTTTTGCGGATCACATCATGCGTTTTTTCATTTGTATAAGTGATATAACACGGGATCTGTTGTGGATGATCTGCTTGCTTACCCATAAATGAGAATACCGGCGTTGGAGTATCACCTGGTTGCTGTTGCATTTTGTTAAAATCAACAGTGCGGGCATCAATACGTGGTGGTGTACCTGTTTTTAAGCGATCAACACGAAATGGTAATTCACGTAAACGATCAGCCAATGCGATTGAAGGTGGATCACCAGCGCGACCGCCTTTAAATTTCTCAAGGCCTATATGAATTTGACCACCTAAGAAAGTACCTACAGTGAGCACTACAGAGGGCGCACTAAAGCGTAATCCCATTTGGGTTACCACACCTAAAACACGATCACCTTCGACAATTAGATCATCACATGATTGTTGAAAGATCTTTAAATTATCTTGATTTTGCAAAGTTTGTTGAATTGCGGCTTTGTAAAGTCCGCGATCAGCTTGAGCTCGAGTCGCGCGAACAGCAGGGCCTTTTGATGAGTTTAAAGTGCGAAATTGAATTCCGCCTTTATCTATCGCGCTGGCCATTGCACCACCTAGGGCGTCAATTTCTTTTACTAAGTGGCCTTTTCCAATGCCACCAATTGCTGGGTTACAGGACATTTGCCCAAGAGTATCCATATTGTGAGTCAGTAGCAGGGTATTCATACCCATGCGAGCAGATGCTAGTGCGGCTTCAGTGCCTGAATGTCCACCGCCTACTACGATAACGTCAAAATTTTCGTGAAAAATCATTTATGGGATCCTACTTAACTCAGCCAGCAAATTTTCAAAGGGAGCGTATTCTACCTAGAAAACAGCAGAAGATAAATGATTAAACTATGGGCAAGATCTAAGTAGGTGATCTCTAATAATATAAAGGATCTTTTAAAGAGATCTTTTACTGTTACTACTATTACTGAACTCATTTTCTGTGGGTAACACTCAGATCGTTTTCTTTAACAGTAGCTTAAGACAGATCTAAAGGTGTTAATATGATCGGATCAAGCGGCTTGTAACCTCTGATCAAAAGACCGCTTTATACACAGCCCGATTATCAACAGGACTTATCCCATGGATAAGCATGCTTAAAATCGCAGTTAGATCATAGGTTGTCCACAAATCGATCTAAATTATTAGTAAATTGTGGGTAACTTTTATAATTCTTTATTTTTAAATTAACCCATGTCTACTTTTTTGAGCCATGAGGGTAACCAAGCCAGTGCAGTGTCTTCTGGTAAGGCTTCATCAAGTATATTTAATTCCAGTCTTTCACAAATACGTTCAGCACCTTTACTCGCTAGCAGTTTATCTAGATTGCGTCCGGCTAAGTTATAAGTATCGTAACTCGTGTCACCTAAACCAATGACTGTATATTTAACTCCTTTCAAATCAGATGCTTGTTTTATCTCTTCGATAAAGGTTAATAAGTTTTCTGGGTAATCACCTGCGCCATACGTTGATGTACACAGCAGCCAAATAGTCTCTTTTTGAGGAATATTAATTAATTCAGGTTGCTCGTGTAATTGTGAAGAGATCCCACGATTAATAAGTTCATCAGCAAGCTGTTCTGCTACGTATTCGGCAGATCCCATTTGACTACCAATAATTATATTTACTGAATTCATAACGTTATAAGATCAATATTGATGTCTATTAGATGCTTATAATAACCGAGTGAACTGATCAGTAAAGCTTAGTTTTTTATTTTGTATAAGTTTTTACTTACTGATCTGATCTTATTGTTAATTAATTATCTTAACTAATTGAATTTAAACTGTTTTAATTTATATGCTGTAGTTATAACTAGTGGATCAAGTTGTTGATAAAGTTGGGGAAAGTTCTTGATAATTAATTATCATATTATGTTTATTTAGTTTAACTTATTGATCTTTTATAAATGAATTATAGAAGTGCTAATTGGTGAGAAAATTAGGATTAGTGTGGATAGTTTGCTTGTTGATAACGATCTTATTGTTGGATCGTATCAATAAAATAAATTTAAAGAAGTGTTATAAACTCTAAAATAATTCACTTTTACCTTTATTTAAGACGGAAATTAGCAAAATAGATCTATTTAAAGTGCTTATAAAAATAATAAACTATAAAAAGTACTGTTGTTGAAGATAAAAAGCCTAATAAATACGCGAATGTGGATAAAATTTATCGTCGATTGACTATTTATTTTAGTCAATCAGTACAATGTTAAGTATAAATTCGATTTTTTAGGTTCGAGTTATGAGTAAATAATTCCAATTAAGACCTTCAGTAATCTTAAACTAGTGTAATAAACCGACTAAAAAAGCTATTTATGAGGCTAATTAAAACAGTTTTTACAGTTGTAAGCGTTTTTCTGATGAGTAATTTATCCTTTTAGCTTTGGTATTTGTCGCTTAACAATCGCTTAAATAAAAATAGAGTAATACTAACGGCATTGATTTAGAGAGTAATTTAAGCCGCTTAAATGATCATATTTTAATAAAGTAAGTATTGAATATGGGGTTAATTTTAGGTGATATTTTGGTTTTTATAATTAATTTTATGAGTGCTTTAAGGTCTATAAGTAAGTTTTACTAAGGGAAAGGGAGCGAAAAAGTAAAATTTTTGGAGACTAAATTAAAGTTAAAGAGGTTAAGCTAGTTTATTACCGTATATTCGCCATTTTCTTAAAGCTACTGGGATCAGGAATAGTTAATATTTATTGGCTTCAGTTTAAAAGTGGCTACTAGTTATATCATTGGCGATTAAATATAACTATGTTTGTGGGTTTTGTTTCATTAACCTCTGCAAGTTCAATTACTTTTAGAGGTTAATAAATATTTATTAAGACTAAAATTTATAACTTTTACCGCTGAATGTGGTGTTTAAATTTCAGTTGGGCAACCATCGTTATCGGTTATTGCTTCCTTGTCTGTTCCTTCGCAATTGTCACGAGCATTGATGACACCATCATTGTCGCTGTCATAAAGATCACGTGATTGGTACTTTACGCTATGAATGACAGGGTTTGATACGCACGCTGTAAGCATGACTAAAGTGGTGGCTAATAGAGTATTTTTCATTGTTATTATTCCTCGTCGTCCTTTATCCGCCAAGGCTCTGGCGTATCGACACGTAGTGCTTCTACTAACATACCTGTTGCATTTATTAAACGATAGCTTGCTTTACTTTTATCAAAAGCGGCATTTAAATAATTACGACGAGCTGTAAATAATTCTACTTTAGAATCCAGCACATCCAATAATGAACGATGTCCTAAATCAAATTGTTTTTTATAACCTTGTTGTGTTTCTTTTGCAAAATCAACATTATCTTTATAAAAATCTATTTGTTGCCCAACTAATATATATGCATTCCAAGCCAGTTTAGTTTTCTCACTAACTTGGCGGATTGTTGTGTCACGTACCGCAGTTGCTTCTTGATATCGCCACTTAGATGCTTCAGTTTGTGAGTTAGTACGACCACCACCGTAAAGATCATAGCTCATAGTTAACATTATGCGAGCATCATCATCAGGGCCGTGATAGACGCCTATATTTTGATTATCATTCACATCAAGTTCTAGCGCGAGCTTTGGCCAGTAATCGCTTTTATCATGTTCTATTTGTTCGTTCGCTGCATTGATATTAAGGTTTGCAGCATTAATCTGTGGATGTGATTTTATGGCTAAATCAATCGCGGTATTTAAGCCTCTAGGGATATAATTAGCATCTGGTTTTGGAGTAGTTAGCATTTGTGGATAATCACCAACAAGGTCGTAATAGTTAGCTTCTAAATCAATTTCATTATTTTGCGCAGCAATTAATTCTGCCCGCACCGTTGCTAAACGAGCCTGTACTTGTGCTACATCAGCTTTACTGCTTAGTCCTTTATTCGATCTTTCTAAAATATTTGACCAAGTATCATAGTGATCATCAACATTTTCTCGCTGTAATTTTACGATTGCTTTTGCTTTAAGTAGATCTAAATATACTTGTGTGACTTCAAGCCCTATATTTTCAGCTTCAGAAATTAGACTTTGTTGATCTGCTCGCATTTCATAATCAAGTCGAGCAACATTAGAAGAGGTTTTAAAGCCATCAAATAGCATTTGAGTAATTCGTAAACCGAGTTCCCGACGAGCCATTTCGGTGTTTATTTTATTTCCGTTATTATAATTTACGTTTTCATAACCATATGCTGCATATACCCTTACTTGAGGTAAGTAATCACTAAATGCAGTTCGTTTATCCCGATATTTAGCCTCGAAGTGCGCGTATTTTTGTAACAAGCGTGGGTTTTTATTTAGTGCTTCTGCAACCGACTGCTCAAGTGTTAGAGCATAAGTGGTGCCACTGAGTGCAATTAATGGAAGTAAAACTAAAATACGCATTTTGTGTCCTTTTATGGCTCCTGATAGTAATGACTTATTTCAATCAAAAATCGGATTAAGTCATTACTATAAAAATAATTTACCAGTTAGAATATCTACACTGACTTGAATAAAGGAGGAATAGGCTGATTAGCCAATACTTTTCCGTTAATTTAAAAAGTCGGCTTCATAATAGGTGATTACATCTCCGAGCTATGAGACAAATAAATATAACTTCATCGTCTAATCTAGCCATAAATAACAAGGTCATAAGTACTAAACTTTACTGTTGTTAGCAACAAGCGCTATCAGATGATTTTCTCGATGGTTAGTTTCATAATAGTTTACTCTTAGGTGGACCAATACTGGCCCATATTAAGGTAGTAGGTGGCTCGTTCAAGACCTATATTATGTAACTAAAGGAAACGATTGAGAAATAAAATAGCTATCAAGTTAATGAATGAAATAGGTCTTTTAACTTTATTCTGAAGTTTTCCCTTTGGTTTACCTTGTTATTTCCCAATACATAAACTACAAAATTATTTAATATCAATTGCTTATGGTTTTATTGGAGCTCAGGTGGAGTGCAAATTTTTTTAAAAATAAGTAAAAATAAGTAAAAATACCCATAATATTTTCACTTTCATAGCTTCAACTCATTTTAAGACTTGGGAAAAGTGGGAAAGTGGGATTATCACGCTCTTAATTTGTCTAAATATTTTACTAAGACCTTACTAAAAAAGTTATTCTTTTTCTTTATACTTTAATCCGCCTGGTAGTTTGTACTTAAAGTACAAACTATTGATATAATTAAATATTTTTTGTTTTTCTCTTGCGTTTGCTTTACGTTATGTAATCATCTATTAAACGAGAGGAGAGAATAATGCATAAACGTATATTAATTACTTCAGTGTTACTTACTACTACTTTAATAGGCTGTATATCCCTCACTAGAGATTATAATGCAGGCCAATCACGGGCATTGAACTTGGCTCGTGCTGGCGATATTTATGATATAGATTTACGGGATTCAGCAGATGGAACAAACTCATATAGCAAAGGGGTGTTTGTTCCATTTCTTAATTTTGCAAGCTTAGCAACATCGTTTGATGCACCATTGCGCCACTTATCCGGTAGTCAAACGCTATTATTTAACGCAACAGATATAATGATGACGCCAGATAGTCCATCTGCTAGACCAAGTCTAATTGGGTGGATGCCTGCTTCATTAGTAAAATCAGAAGAGCAAGCATATAACAAATATATTGATTTAGTTGACCATGCAATTGAGCAAGTAAGTATTGATATGGGTTTGACTGCAATTAAGCTTTCAGAAATAGAAACACCTACCATAGATGGCCACCCTTTAATGTTGTGGTCGATTAAAAGCGAAAAATATGGGTGTAATATGGATAACTGTATTGTTGCTTATAATATTCAAGAACCTACATACTGGAAAACACCTGAATACATAATTGACAGTGAACTGAATAGTTACAGCATAACTGCCTCTCACCCAGAAAATTACTCCCGTTTTATATTCAAACAGACAGGAAAAGACAATAACTTTCCAATGGATGAGTTTTATAGAGCTATTAGCGCATCATTGCCTCCATGGATGATTATGTATTATCCGCCCAATAAGATTGTTCAAAGTAGTGAACTCATTTCCTATCCTGTTTTATATGAACAAGGTAAGCAATTGATATTTAGGAAGCCAAAATAATGGATCCTTTTAATGATGAACTTGATCTAGCTCTATTACAGTTTGAAGATCTGAAGTTAAACAGTGATCACATGACATTTTTGATCAGCCATTTACTCAGAGAATCTGGTTTGTTCCATCAAAGTCGTGTTGGTTGTGTTAGAGATAATATTGTATCTAGATACGTTACCCCTCATTGCTGGATTGAACTAACCAATGGGGCTTATATTGATCTTACGCTTCGAAGAAGATTATATGATGGGGATAATATTCCACATGGGTTATTTAATCCTGCTACCTACCCAGATATTTCATATACGGGTTTACCAGTTAAAGCTCCTAAGATCACCAAATCAGAACTTATTGTAATGACTAATGGAAAGTATCAGAAAGTATTATCTCTTCTCCAAAATAAGTTTTTAAGTAAATATTTATTATCTTTATAGAGTGTAGGTATGAGTAAAAAAATACGTTCATGGCAAAGTAAGTTGAAGTTACTAGGCATTGTACTTTCTATATTTGGATTACTATTTATGGGAGGGGCCGAGTGGCTCACAATTATACTGCTGATTTGGTTTAGCTACTTATTTTGTGAGTTTTTATACCAACTAATATTTTCAATATTTAAATTTAAACAAGATCATGATGAATTTTCTAAGTCAGTAGATGAGAAAATTAAGAATACTAAAGATGATATAGAAGCTTTTGGGCGCACTTTTCTTGATGGACAGAGCTTTAGTGATTACAAGCTAGCTCACCCCGGTAGCTTTGGTGGGAGTAAATTTAAAGGTTGCCATAATTGTGGTGCAAACTCTGTGTGGATAAAGGCTGTCGCGAATACTAAATATGGAATTCATAATCAGCATATTTGCCGTACATGCGGAATTGCACTATGGAGATCGAACATGACTTTTTAGTTCCTTATGGGTACAGCTCATAAGAACCAGCTACTTCCATTAAATATCAACCAATAAAACTACTTATAACAGACCAAATTAAAAGAACTATCTATAACAGACTAAGGAGCTGTCCATGTTTATTCGGGCTTATTTAAGAGCATCTACTCAAGAACAAAATGCAGGGCGGGCCAAAGAGTCATTAATTCAGTTTGCTAAACAGCATAATCAACGCATAGCTACTTTTTACGTTGAAAACATTTCAGGCGCCACATTACAAAGACCAGAGTTAATGCGTTTAATTGATGATTCTAGCAATGGTGACATTGTACTAGTAGAACAAATTGACCGGTTAGCACGTTTGAAACAGCATGACTGGGAAGTTTTAAAAAACAAACTTGCAGCAAAACGTTTATCTATAGTATCGCCAGAGCTACCTACTAGCTGGTTAGCATTAGAGAAAAAAGATAACACAGGCTTTACCGACTCTATCCTTCTAGCAGTGAACGCTATGATGTTAGATATGCTAGCAGCTGTAGCACGTAAAGATTATGATGACCGGCGACGTAGGCAATCTCAAGGGATAAATAAAGCGCGCTTAGAAGGAAAATATTTAGGTCGTCAAAAGGATATGAAAAAACGGCAACATATCGCAAGTTTACTTACCACTGGCCATAGTTACAGTGATATTCAAGATATATTAAACTGCTCTCGGCATTTAATAGCTTCAGTAGCTAAAGAGCTAAGGCAAAAAGCAGATGTTTAGAATGCTAACTGCCGTACCTTCAGTACAGCTTATCAATTATAGTATTTAAATAGTTCATATTTTATTTGGTAAAACTGCTCTTCGCGCCCAAATTGGTTAAATACAGAGCCGTGAATTAACTAGCTGTAGTTATAGAATTTCCTGAACAATAATTTAATGAGGAAATATTTATGACTAATAAATCTGATAGTGCAATAGCAAGTTGGCATAAGGCCGCCAGAGCTGAAAATGTAGACCATATAATTGGTACAGTAGCCGCTTTTTCACAGTGTCGTGGTACTTTAAAATCAATGTTGAAAGTATTAGATTTAGAACGGGCCAAGCTTCGCTATCTAGGGCAGCGTTGCTCTGACCATTATTGGTTACATAATCATGCACATCGCACTAAAGACACTCCTGGCTATCCTTGGCATCATGGCTGCCGTGTTCGATTGGTAAAAAGCAGTTTAGAAATGCACTGGTACTACAATACATTTGTTAAAAAGGAAGAGGGGGAAGGATATAAAGTATTTAGCAAACATATTTGTCGAGAGCTAAAACACCGCTATTCAAAAACTTCTTTTAATCGAGCACAATATTATGAACGGCCGATAATAAATCAAACTGAAGCCGGATTTGAGTTAATTCGTATTATGAATGCAAACCTCAGTGCAATGCGGAGGATGATCAAAATGAATTTGAAAACCTTGGACAAGCTAGAAGATCATATCAATAAATTTGAAAACCCTATAACCAAATAATTTAAAAAATCGCACAAAGCCCACTATTTTTAGTGGGCTTTGAGTTTTATCGTTATATGGAAAAACTTTCACATGTGAAACTTTTTAAGGTCATTGTATTAGCCACATTGCTTACTTCTATTATTTGATAAATAATAATTATGCATTTAAATTTGATACAGTCTGAGCTATATGCCAACAATAAAAAATTTAGCTTACTTACCTTAATTAGGTAAAAATAGTTTAAAAAATTTATGTTCTTTATAACCCAATCTAAACTCCGTATCTCTGCGAGGGTAGTAGCTTTTGATGATTACACTTCTCTCTATTAATTCAACCCCAGCACTTATAAGTGGGTTTAATATAGTTTTAGATAAACGGTAAAATGGTGAGCTTACACCAAACTTTGCAGCACCATAATGAATAATGGCTGCAATATTAGCGTTAGATGAGGTATGCTTTTTTACTTCCAACCCTGGGGTGGGATAGCGCTTAACTTTTATCAACATCTCTTTATACAACGAAGCTGCAAGCTCAAGCGCAGCCCCTTTTTCTAAATCAAAAGGAATGCAATACCACTTCGTCCTTGTGCGATGCGCTTTTAAACTCACTGTATAAACAGGTTTGGGAGTCGTAAGGCGCAATCTAATGAAGTGCTGTTTGTTCGTTAAAACATCAAACTTAGGTATATCTACCTTTGCGACTTGGTAGTTAACTGCCAACTCAAACGCAGTGTGGCTGTGTTTAGGGATGATGAATATTTGTCCCCACCAGGTAATTGTAATAGAGCAGTTATTTGCTTTAAATGACTTAAACAAGCTATGTAATAGCACTAAGCTTGGTTTCCAATCTTTTGCCATTACATCTACACCGCTAACTGGTGATGGGTGATAATCAAGAATTACTCTGCGCTTTTTAGCCTGTTTGATTTCTGATAGCAAAGTTTGAATATTCATATTGACTCAGGCTCAGCCATAATCTTTATACTAAAAGACTGATGTCGCTTACCAAGCTTTCCTTGCTTTGTAATGCCTGTACCACTAAATGTAATTTCTTTATCGTAGTAATAAGCATGTTCAAACCGTAAGCTAGCGGTTCTATTTTTAGTATCAATATTAGTAATTAAATCACCGTAAACCACACCAAAAATACGCATTATGACTCTTAAAAGTATTTGCTCAACCTCCAGTTCTAGCTGTTCAGTTTGTACACTTAGCGTGTTCGATTCTTCATTCAAATCAGATAACAGTTCATCACGACCTGTCGTTAGCACATTGGTGCACTTGTCATCTAAATCTCGAATCGGCGAAACTATATTTTCAAGCTGCCAGTATAAGTCGGAGATTTTTTCAAACGTCTCTTGTTTAGCTTCAAGTTCACGAATTAACGATAAGACTAATGGCACACGTTTTTTATCTAATATAACGCTTTTAATATTCCGCTCTGGTAGAGCTATATCGTCAATATCTACATATGCGGTAATGAAGTGAGGCTCTTTATTTGGGGGTAACAGCCCTGAAAAAGCAATTCTTGTGCTGGTTACATGTAGGTATGAAGTCATCGAATGATGATACCGATTGGTTAGCTCATAAAACCATTTTACCTCCGTGGTTTTTACAACAACCTCATAAAGATTATTTTCTTCTAGCAGTTTACGAGCCTTGTGTACTTCATTAATGAGTATTTCGGCAAATTCAACCAAGCAATAAGTAGGTAATGCTAATCTGTAATGCTCATTGCGTTGCTCTTTATTGAGTAATTGCACCGCTAAACAAATAACTTGATGAGTCATAATTTAAGCCCCTTTTACTACTTTTAAGTGTAGTTCAAAGCAGGTATGAAATTTATACGCTCGATTTCTATAAACCAATATTTATGTCTTAAATATAAAGTTTAGAAAACCATATACAACTAACTCAATGTTATGCTTAAATAAGTAACGGCTTAGACGAAGCCTGCTGTCCACGCAAAAACTTTTCGAGGTTGTCTATTCTTATAAAATTTTGAACGTAAGCTTCATCGCGCACGCTCAGACTTAAGTGGACATTTGATGAGATTGCACGTTACCGGAGAAGTATTATGTCCAAAATATCAAAAACCCTTATCAACAAACTTAAAAAACAAGCCAAACAACAGTCAAAGATTAGTGAGCGAACTTTAACACAGATTCAAGATGAGATTGCTCGCAACTACGGTTATTTAAATTGGCGGACTTTTATTAGTTATCAAGGCCGTGGAGCTGTCACAATAGCTGAGGCCGAGGATTGGTTCCGTTCTAATTTTGAAGCAGCTGCTAATCTTTCAAGAGCAAATATATTTGTAGAAGAGCCTCACGAGATTTTCGATATATTCCAAGAGCACTTCGACTTTGCCTTAGATTACGATGATGGCGGAAGAATGGTAGAGCTAGCTATAAATCTTGCAGAAGAAGATGCTTGGAGTTATAGCACTGGTAACACTCTGGAGGAAATGTCATGAATACGACTAGTTTCCCCAGCGACCCAGAGCTTATAAAACCAGATAATGAACTCATCGTAGCTAACCACTCAGGCTATGGTTACGATGACTCATCAAATTATGAACATGATGATACCGGTGATATTCATAATTACTCTGGCTGCCAAGATATCATATGGTCAGCAGAGTCAGAGCATTGTGGCTGGGAAGATGGCTATGATTACTAGTCCTGAAAATAAAGCCTAAATAAGCTATTTAAGATTAAAAGGTGCCGGTAGCGCGCTACTGGTCACTTCGTGTCAAAATAACGAGACAAATAAGTAAATGACCACAATAAATTGTACAATAAGCATAATCGAAAGAATAAACGAAAATGGGAAAAGTATCAGTTCTGTCATGGCTACGTGCCCTGATTGCATGGAAAAATCTTATGCTTATGGCACGCATGAAAGGAGTAAAACAAGATGCCTTTGCCAGTTAAAGGAGATATGTGAATGCGATGATAGCGACCACCGTTTTTCATTGAAGGCACATATTAATTATTACTCTATTCAGCACTACACCTAGTAGCTAACATGCACTAGGTGTAAAAGCTATTATAAAGCTCGCAATTACCACTCAATAAGATGCTTATTTGGTTTTGAGCATTGCTCACAAAACGATAAATTTTCATAACGGGTTAACGTAACACTATAATTTTCATGGCAATGGTTACAGCACGTACTAACTTTTAGCGTACTTACAAAACCTGTAAGAATTATTTTCTCTGGTTCTACTGCTTCACTATTATTAAGTTGTTCAAACTCTTTATCTTCACAATCCACCTCAGCGTTTTCAATGCCTGTTAACTCATATAAAAAATGTACTGCTTTTTTTGCATCATCTACGGCTTTAAATAAGTAATGAAAATCATCCTTTAAATGCTTTATCCAAGACTTTAAATAAGCAGCATGATCTGTTCTTGGTGTAATTGTATTTTCAAGCCGCGTACATATAATTGCTGCACCAAGTTCAGCAACAAGCTCTTCATACGCATACTGCTCAGTACTATTGTTAGCTAAGTTGCGCTTCATTCTAGTGTCATGACCACTCCAATGAATTAACTCATGAATAGCAGTCGCATAATAATTATGTTTTTTACTGCCATGAGAACTATCTACAAAATTAGTGGGGAATGGCAGGTATATTTTATCTTCGTGTACTCTGTAAAATGCACCGGTATTACCATGAGTAATATTGGCTTTGCATCGAGCTATAAATTTATCAGCACTTGGATCTATCGGCATATCATCTGCAAATAAATCAGGGTGCGCGGGGTTGTACTTATTTACTTGGTCAGCGTTGAATACCGTATAAGGTTTAAATAAATAATATAATCTTCATCACTAGGGTTATTTTTTTTAGCGTAAATAGGGCGAAATAAACGCGTTCCCTTTGAGCGAATTTTTACCTTCGCTTTTTTTGTATTCCATTGTTTAAGTGTAGCCCATTCATCCGATTGAAATGCATTATCAAGGGTAGACGCCCAAAGTAATGTTGCGTTCATTCCACTAAAAAGGTGGTGTGTAATGGCATTTTTAGGTTCTAAAAAGCCATTATGCCAAGGTGCTATCCATTCCCCCACGTTCTCCTGCATTTGCTCAATTAGCTTATCTACAACACTTCTAACATGTGCGTCTACTTCTTCCTTTTTCATAATTTAATTCCGTTTTAAAAGCCATGACTTATTTATAGACTAGCACTTTGCTAGTTATGGATATTACCTTAATTTGGCAAACCTTCTCTACCATATAACTCGATAAGGGTTACAATACCCTTAATAAAAAGTACTGCCTTCAGTGCTGGTAAATAATCCTTAAATCTTGCTTAAAAAATAGCATATCTAGTGATATGGTAAGTTAAGTTACGGAAAACAAAATAATAAAGGGTCAAAATGACAAATAACAACTTCTCTTCAACCGCTGCTTTTTTATGGTCAGTCGCTGACTTACTTCGCGGTGATTTTAAACAATCTCAGTATGGCCGTATTATCCTTCCTTTTACACTGTTAAGGCGTTTAGAGTGTGTGCTTGAAGCCACCAAACCCGCCGTGCTTGAAAAGTACGAAACCGTAAAAGCTATGCCAATTGAAGCGCAAGACAAGCTCCTAACTCACGCAGCGCAGTTAAGCTTTTACAATACTTCAAAAATGGATTTAAACCGCCTTGGTGAAACCGATGTAGCTAGTAACTTAGAAAGCTACATTCAATCGTTTAGCCCTAATGCGCGTGAAATTTTTGAACACTTTGATTTTTTTAACACTATAGATAAGCTTGCTGAGGCTGACTTACTTTATAAAGTAGCGAAACGTTTTGCTAACGCCCCATTATCCCCTGAAAAAATTAGTAACTATGGCATGGGTTTAGTGTTTGAAGAGCTAATAAGGCGCTTTGCTGAAAGCTCTAACGAAACCGCGGGTGAGCACTTTACCCCGCGCGACATTGTACGTTTAACCACCTCTTTAGTGTTTACCAATGACGACGATGCGCTTACACAATCGGGCTTAGTGCGCTCAATATACGACCCAACAGCGGGTACTGGCGGGTTTTTATCATCGGGTATGGAATACGTACTAGAGCTTAACAATAAAGCATCGCTTTCAGCGTTTGGGCAAGAGCTAAACCCAGAGTCATACGCTATATGTAAAGCCGATATGCTTATTAAAGGTCAAAAGGTCGATAACATTAAGCTGGGTAATACATTATCAAACGACCAGCTACGCACTGAAAAGTTTGACTACATGTTATCTAACCCACCATTTGGCGTGGACTGGAAAAAAATACAAAAACAAATTAACGATGAACACACCGAAAAAGGCTTTGAAGGCCGCTTTGGTGCGGGTTTACCGCGTGTGTCTGACGGCTCGTTACTGTTTTTAATGCACTTAGTTAGCAAAATGCGTCCACAACACGAAGGTGGCTCGCGCATTGGTATTATTTTAAATGGCTCACCTTTATTTACCGGTGGTGCCGGTAGTGGTGAGAGCGAAATTCGCCGTTATATTCTTGAAAACGACCTGCTAGAGGCCATTGTAGCCCTACCTTCAGATATGTTTTACAACACAGGCATATCAACTTATGTTTGGGTACTTTCAAGCCATAAGCCAGCAAACCGTAAAGGTAAAGTACAACTTATAAATGCGGCAAAAGAGCGTGCTAAAACAGGTGGCAGAGGCCGCAGTGGTGGTGGCGAGTCAACTGAAGAAGTTGAAAATGTGTTCTATGCAGCCATGCGTAAGTCACTCGGCAGCAAACGTAAAGAACTAACAGAAGATGCAATAGAAACCATTGTTAAAACATACGGCCAATTTGTAGAGAATGACTTTAGCAAAATATTTGATTACCAAGAATTTGGTTATCGCCGTATTACTGTAGAGCGCCCATTACAACTGGCAGTTTATCCAAAAGATGAGCTACGCATAACTGCTTTAACAACCGACAAAGCATGGGATAAGTTAAACGAGCATGCTCAACACACTATCCTTGCAGCGCTTGCCTCACTTAACTACGATAAATATTTATCTCGCGATGCATTTATAAACGCATTAATTACTGAATTAGAAACAGCTACACCAAGCGTTAAGCTAAGCGCTGCCCAACTTAAACTGATAGTTAAGCACTTAAGTGAGCACGATGACGAAGCAGAAGTATGTAAGGTAAAGGGCAAGGTAGAAGCTAACCCAGACTTACGCGATAACGAAAACGTGCCACTTACCGAAAGTGTTGATGACTACTTTGAGCGTGAAGTATTACCCCATGTACCAAATGCGTGGATTGATACTAAAAAAAGGGATGAGCAAGACGGCGAAATAGGCATTGTTGGTTATGAAATACCATTTAATCGCCACTTTTATGAATACGTACCACCGAGATCATTGACCGAAATTGACGCTGATTTAGATAAAGTATCGAGCGATATTATGCAGCTACTTAACGAGGTGCATTCATAATGACAGGTACAGCCTTGAGCGGAAGAAAGTATAAAGCATACCCTGAATATAAAGAGTCTGGAGTTGAGTGGTTAGATTTTCTGCCGTTTAGCTGGCAAATTATTAAAGTGAAGTTCTTGCTTAAAGATGGTGCGGAAGGAATAAAGATTGGGCCATTCGGTAGTGCTTTAAAGCTTGAAGATATGGTCAAAAAAGGTATTAGGGTATACGGACAAGAGAACGTTATTAAAAAAGATTTCACTCTCGGTAAGCGATTTATATCACACGAAAAATACAGTGGTATGAAAGTATACACAGCAGAAAAGGGAGATATTCTTGTAACAATGATGGGAACTAGTGGGAAATGCCAAGTAATTCCTGAAAATGCTGACCTAGGAATAATTGACTCTCACCTTCTTAAACTTAGAACGAACAAAAAAATATTGCCCGAGCTTTTTAGGTTATTAGTTGATGAGGCTCAGGAAGTTAAAAATCAAATAAGCAAGCAAGGTAAAGGTTCTATAATGCACGGCCTAAACTCGACTATAGTTAAAGAGTTAGAATTTCCATTACCTTCTATTGAAGAGCAAGCCCACATACTTAATTTCCTCGATCACGAAACCGCCAAGATCGACACCTTAATCGCCAAGCAAGAAAAGCTAATTGAGCTGTTAAAAGAAAAGCGCCAAGCGGTTATTTCTCACGCAGTTACTAAAGGGCTTAACCCTGATGCCCCAATGCGCGACTCAGGCGTAGAATGGTTAGGTGAAGTTCCAGAGCATTGGGGTATGAAACGATTAAAGTATCTTGGTGAAGCTAAAAATGGTCTTACGTACTCACCGAATGATGTTGTTTCTGAGGATGAAGGTGTTTTAGTTTTGAGATCATCAAACATCCAAGACGCTAAATTGAGTTTTACTGACAATGTTTATGTTGATATGGATATCCCTTCTCGCATTAGGGTCAAAGAAAATGATCTGCTAATTTGTTCAAGGAATGGCAGTAGAAAGCTCATTGGTAAAAATGCTCTTATGACTAAAGAAGCAGTTGGTATGGCTTTTGGAGCATTCATGGTCATTTTTCGAAGTGAAGTAAATCCATATTTGTACTGGGTCTTGAATTCGCCACTGTTTGAGTATCAATCAGGCTCATTCTTAACATCCACTATTAACCAGCTAACAATTGGTAATCTTGAAGGTATGGAGGTACCACTTCCACCCAAAAATGAGCAAGCAGAGATAAAGGCATATCTTATCAACAAGACGCTAAACTTTGACCAACTAATAACCAAAGCTATTTATAAGGTTAAGCTTTTAAATGAGCGCAAAACAGCACTAATCTCTGCAGCTGTAACAGGCAAGGTTGATGTACGAGACTGGAAGCCACAAGGAGTTTGAGGATGAATAATCTAACAAGCCTAGCTCCCTTGAGCCAAGAGCTGACCGCACTGATCCACAGTGCCAAGCAGCGCGCAGCGGTCGCAGTGAATAGCGAAATTACCTTATTGTATTGGCAAGTGGGTAATCGCATTAATCAAGCGGTGCTGGGCGGTGAGCGGGCCGATTACGGCAAGCGAGTAATTGCCACGCTTTCTAATGAGCTAACGGTGCAATTTGGCAAAGGCTGGAGTAAGCGCAACCTTGCGCAAATGGTTAAGTTTGCAGAGGTTTTTTCGGATATAGAGATTGTGCACGCACTGCGTACACAATTGAGCTGGACCCATATTCGCCAGTTAATTGCTATTGATGAGCCCATAAAGCGAGACTTTTACACCACAATGGCCATTCAGGAACGCTGGTCAACCCGCACCTTGGATGAGCGCATTGGCGCATTGTTGTTTGAGCGCACGGCTATTTCTAAAAAGCCAGACGATACCATTGTGGCTGAACTCTCTGAGTTACGAAATTCAGGCCAATATAATCAAGAACTGCTGCTTAAAGACCCCTACATTCTCGATTTCTTAGAGCTGAATGACCGCTACTTAGAGAAAGATTTAGAAGATGCCATTTTAAGAGACATTGAGCAGTTTTTATTAGAGCTGGGCGCTGGTTTCAGTTTTGTGGCACGTCAAAAGCGTATCCAAATTGACAACGATGATTTTTATATCGACTTGCTATTTTACAACCGTAAGTTAAAGCGTTTGGTGGCAATCGATTTAAAGCTCGAAAAGTTTAAACACAGCCACAAAAGCCAGATGGAGCTATACCTCAACTGGCTAAAAAAATATGAAACCGAAGAAGGTGAAAACCTACCACTTGGGATCATTTTGTGCTCCAGTAAAAAACAAGAACAAATTGAGTTACTTGAAATGGAAGGCAGCGATATTCATGTTGCAGAATACCTAACGCATTTGATGGATGTTGAACTACTCGAACAAAAATTACAGCACTCTATTGCCAAGGCAAAGCAACGATTAAATCAAAAGGATGAGTAAATGAGCCAAGCAAAAACAGTAAGAGAGTTGCAACTTCAAAACGATATTATTGACCAAATGCTTTCACAGGGCTGGTTGCTGGGTGAGTCGAATAAATATAATAAAGAGCTAGCCCTTTACCCAGAAGATGTAATTGCTTTTGTAAAAGGCTCTCAGCCTGAGCAATGGGATAAGCTGCAAAAACATTATCCAGAAACTGATAGAAGCCCAAGTGCAACCACTGATGCTTTACTTAAAAACCTAGAGCGTAATTTAAAAAATAAAGGGACGCTTTGGGTATTACGTAATGTTATTAAAGACCGTGGTGCTAAATTTAGCTTGTGTAGTTTTAAGCCTGATCACGATTTAAACCCTGATGCGAGTAAACGCTATAACAAAAATATTTTACGCGTGGTGCCTGAGCTAAAATACTCACCGAATGGGTATGATGGCCGGTTAGACTTAACCTTATTTGTAAATGGGTTACCGGTTGCAACCTGTGAGTTAAAGTCTGAATTTAAGCAGTCTCTCAATAATGCCAAAGTGCAGTATATGAAAGACCGCCAGCCAAAAGACCCAACCACTAAAAAGGCTGAGCCATTATTGACCTTTAAACGGGGTGCGTTAGTCCACTTTGCAGTAAGCCAATATAATGTGGCAATGACGACCCGTTTAGCGGGTAATAAAACCTTCTTTTTACCGTTTGACCAAGGTACAGCAGAAGGCGCTGCGGGAAATGATATCCCGGCTGATGGCGGCTATGCTACCTCGTACCTTTGGAATGAGATTTTTCAAAAAGATAACCTGTTACTTATTTTAAGCCGCTATATTCACTTAGAAGTAAAAGACGAAGAGCAACTAGATGGCTCTATAAAAGTAAAAGAAACCATGATATTCCCGCGTTATCATCAATGGGCTGTGGTTTCTAAGCTTATAAATACCGTGGATTTTGAAGGCACAGGTAAAAAGTACCTTATTCAACATAGTGCGGGCTCGGGTAAGTCGAACTCTATTGCGTGGCTATCGCATCAGCTGGCCTCTAAACATTACTTAACTGAGCACCCTGAATTACAAAAACAAGCGGGTGATAAAGTATTTGACTCAGTAATAGTAATTACCGACAGAACCGTTTTGGATAGCCAACTACAAGATACGATTTATCAGTTTGATCATAACGAAGGAATGATAGCGCGCGTTAACCGTGAAGAAGCACAAGGCAGTAAATCGAGCCAGCTAGCTGGTGAGCTAAAAGCCAGTACCTCGATTATTATTGTAACCATACAAACCTTTCCGCATGTTTTAGAGGCTATACGTAAAGATTCTACCCTAGCTGGGCGAAGTTTTGCAGTAATAGCCGATGAAGCGCACTCTAGCCAAACAGGAACAACAGCACGTAAGTTACGTGAAGTGCTTATGGCTGAACAACTTGAAGGCGATGACGAGCTAGACAGCGAAGATATGCTGCGTTTATCTTTAGAGGCCCGAAAAGGTTCTAACAATATTAGTTATTTTGCTTTTACAGCAACCCCTAAAGCTAAAACCTTAGAGCTATTTGGTCGCCCTGAAGATTTAGACGCACCGCTAAGCGATACTAATAAGCCATTACCCTTTCATGTGTATTCAATGCGCCAAGCCATTGAAGAAGGCTTTATTTTAGATGTGCTGCAAAACTACACAAGTTACCGCGTGGCATATCAATTAGCTCATGATAACCCGCAGTCTGAACAAGAAGTAGATAGTAAAAAAGCGGCGTCTAAAATGGCTAAATGGGTAAGGCTACACCCTTATAATATCGCCCAAAAAGTTGAAACAATTGTTGAGCACTTTAATGCAAAAATTAAACACTTATTAGGCGGTGAAGCTAAAGCAATGGTGGTGACGAGTAGCCGTTTAGAAGCTGTTCGTTACAAGCTTGCTTTTGAAAAGTATGTAATGGATAAAGGCTATGAAAACGTCAATGCAATGGTGGCGTTTTCTGGTGAAGTAAACGACCCAGATATCCCTGATCATGCTTTTACTGAAAAAGCGATGAACCCTAATTTACGTGGCCGCGATATGCGCAAAGCCTTTGACACTAACGACTACCAAGTAATGTTAGTAGCGAATAAGTTTCAAACAGGATTTGACCAACCTAAATTAGTAGCTATGTATGTTGATAAACCATTAAAGGGTGTTGAATGTATACAAACGCTCTCTAGGCTAAACCGTACTTGCAAAGGTAAAGATAAAACCTTTGTGCTTGATTTTGTAAACGACCCTAAAGAAATTTTAGAAGAGTTTAAAGTTTACTTTCAAACTGCTGAGCTTTCGGGAGTATCTGACCCTAATATTGTTTACGACATAATGGAGAAGCTTGCTGAGGTGGGTATTTACCAATGGTTTGAGGTAGAAACCTTTGTAACCGCTTATAACAGTAAACATGCCAAGCAAGACAAACTCACCAATATTATGAAAGCGCCGGTTGAACGATTTAAGCTGCGCTACAAAGAAGCCACCACGGTACTGCAATCAGCTCAAAAAGAGCTTTCAAAAGCGAAAGATGAGAACAACGACAAAGCGATTAAGTACAGTGAGAACAGTGTTAAGCACGCTAAAGAAGCCAGAGATATTTTAGATGTGTTTAGAAAAGATTTAATCTCGTTTTATCGTTACTACGAGTTTAGCTCTCAAATTGTTGACTTTAACGACACTGACTTAGAAAAGCTCAGTGTATTTGCTAAAAACTTACACCCACTATTACGCATGGATGTAATAGAAGACGACGTTGACCTAACTGATGTAGTTATGACGCATTATCGGCTGCATGAACAACGCGAAGCTGATTTACAGTTAGGTCATAAAATTGGTGAAGAACCTAAAAGCTATATACCACCAAGTAAGGAAGGCTCGGGCGCAGTACCAAAAGACCCTAAAACGGAGCTTTTAAACGAAATAATTGAGCGTATGAACGACCTGTTTGCTGAAGATGGGCTATCTGAAAACGATATGGTTAATTACGCTAATGCAATTATGGGTAAAGTAGCTGAAAACGAAACCGCAATGGATCAGGTTAAGCACAATACTAAAGAGCAAGCCATGCTAGGCCAATTTCCTGAAGCAATTCAAAACGCGATTATTGAAAGTATGGATACTCACAACGTAATGGCCATGAAAGCACTATCAAGCGATTTAGTGTCTAAAGGCATCGCGAGCTTGGTATTCGACATGCTAATGAAAGGTGTTGCTGCTAAGAGCAATGAGCAACACAGTTAGTAATCATATTTAATTAAGTAAAGCCCTTAAAACAAAGTGTTAGGTTGTTACGGTAAAACAACTCTGTACCAAAAGTTTAAAAAGGGCTTTTACTATTAAATCAATTAATCATTCTTCGTATTTAATTACAAAGCACCTTTAAAGTGCGTTTGAAACAAACAATCGACTTATATGTACTGATGCTACTAAGCAAGCTTTCATTTATTGCCTAGTTACGATTTATCATCTAAATAAAATAGCAAAAGTATCAATAGTACATACAAGATAAATTTGAAACCCATCAATTGCGCCTACCTCTTAAACTTCTGTTCTAAATCTTGCTACAGATTTCTCCTGTCTAATACTGGCAATACGGGGAGTAATAATCATATTTTCGCTAGTTATTATTTTTAAGAGCAGTCATTTAGAGCCATTTTTTTAAAGGTAATATGGGCTATTTTTAGGGGGAGCTGAGCACAAGAGCCTTTCAATACTAAC
>NZ_JBQSVO010000030.1:0-31442 GCF_052376275.1 Pseudoalteromonas sp. AOP7-A1-14
TTAATAAGTTCAGGTTTTTGGCCCCAAGCAAAGTTTGCTATTTGTGGATTTAAATCAGTAACACGCTGCGGCTCTTCAAAGCTCGAATCTGTTTGATAAAAGTCAGGGAACTGCTGATAGGTTTGTTCTGTGAATAGGTACTTGTCGGCATTTTTGGCTTTTTTCACTACATCAAAACGTTTTTTACCGGCAAGTATGGTTGTTACATTATTGCTTGCTAAATTTAGCTTGGCTACTTCGGTTTGTTTTGTTTGTAAGTTATTGGCACTTAATAATAATGTTTCGTTGGTTTTAAAGCCGACTTGTTGTTTATCAAGCTTGATAACACGGTATTGAGTATTGGTTTCTTTACCTTGAGTAAGCTGTGTGGCTTGTTGGCTTTTGACATCGAATGCCCAAATATCGTATTTGCTATACACTAATACTTGGCTGCTATCAACACGCCAACCTGCTACGCCGTAACTAGGTTGGGCAGAAGGGTAATCGTGCTTGTCATCAGCAAACGTTGCTTTAATTGCAGTTGTAAGTGCGGTGATTTTATTATTATCTAAGTCTTTTAATTGTACCTGGCCATTTTTAAAGTACGTCGCAAACTTGCCATTGGGCGATAGGCTGGGTTTAAATGGGTATTCTTTAACAATTTCACTGTGAGTACCCGTTGGTACATCAATAGCGTAATAGTCAGCAAAAAAACCATCGTACATTATACGTTCTAAATAAGGCTTATCAGAGTAGCCCAGTAATGCCGTACGTTGAGTGTTAAGTTCAGTTTCAGCAATTTCTGGTGTGGTTAATTGCACCACCTTAGCGTTATTAATATGGTAAACCGCTTGGTAGTGGCGATTTTTATTGGTTTTATTCCACTGCTGTTCTTCGCGAGGTTTTATCTCTGCATCGTTATTGTGCCAAACGTTTAGTTCTTTGTATTCGCGAATTGTGGCAGGGTCATACAGTGAAGCTTCATCGGTATATTCTTTTGCGGCTACTTTTTCTGCAAGTTTTGGGTGGTTTTGAAAGTATAAGCGATCGCCATCATCAGACCATTCAAGTTTGGCCGTTTTACCTATTCGCCAGTTTTTGTTGTTTGTGTTGCTTGAATTAATAGCGCTAAGAGAATCATTTCTCCAAAGCTGTAAGCTATAATTGCGCCTGCGAGTATCGTCATTCACATAGTTACCTAGTGTAAATGCGGCGGTATTACTTTTTGGCTGCCATGCTATTTTATTTACGATCACACCCGGTTCATCAATTAACACGCTAGTATTAAAATCATTGTTAAGTTCAACAAGTATGACTTGGTTATCGTTGCCATCAAGGTAACTTTGACTTGCCAATAACTGCTCGCCGGTGGCGCTAATGGCATAACTAAACACATTATCGAGCTTATGAGTGGTTTGGTTATCGAGGTTAATAACAACCAGATCAAAAGCGTTATCTTTTTTATCTGGCGTTATTTCGCTGATTTTTTCAGGTGTTTCATCTGTTGATTTTTTAGTTTCTTTATCAACCCGATAAGCAAGCCATACACCATCATCAGACAGTTTATAGTCTTTTACATCACTAAAGTTTTTTTGCTCGCTAGTTTGGCTATTCACTAATACAAGATTATTTTTAAGCTGATCTTCTTTCTTGCTGGTTTCTTTTTCCAATAAGCTCGGGACTTGTGTAAAAGCGACCCAATTACTGGCTTTATTTATAACCGGAGCAGTGCCGCGTTCAACCTCTGCAATTAATTTATTACTGCTTAAGTTGTACACTTTGCCATTGCTATCACCTCGATAGGGTTTTGCACTAAAACTAAAGATCTGGCCGTTTTCAGATAACTGCGTTTCTTGTGCATATTTAAAGTCAAACACGTCTTTAAATTGCAATGCTTCTTTGGCACTTAATGCAGTGCTACTCAGGCTTGAAATTAACGCTAAACTGAGTAAGGAAAATTGTGCTTTCATTATTATTTCTCGTTTTACAGTGGTCACTCATTGTAACGCGTTTCAATAATGATTCGAGTAGATACGATAAGTGGTCAAAAATGGAGGTTGAAAGTTACAAGGTTAAAGCGGCAAGTTATAAATAGGGACTAAACTTTGTTCCTGTCTTATTTTTGTATGAGACTATGTTGGTGTTTGAAGAACTACTGGTTTGGTCGCGTGCGTTCGGCTCTTTTTACTTATTCAAATATTGCAGTGGGTCATCAGCGAAAAGTAACGAACGGTTATGTACGTTTTTTATCTTACGCAAAAGGTCGCGGTGGGGCACTAAGATCTCAACTATAAATTGCAGACAAAATAGGTGAGATCGAAGAGGTTTTAGCGGTTAATTGGATTGATGAATATAATCAGCTCTTGGGAGTCGTGAATTTAGCCTATAACCAAATTTTTTGTAGTTCAGGCCACTGCTTTTCAAATTGGACGCTTGGATTTGCTTTAAAATCGCTGCGTACAAACTGGTTCATTTTGCCTTCAATGTACGCCAGTAAAAAGTTTGCAAGCGTAAGCTCATCACTTTGGAAGGTTTTACCTTCGCGAAGCTTTCGCTCTCTTAATACTTGTTTTAATTGGGTTTCGAGCTTTTCAAATAAGCCTTGCACACGTTCGCGCAGACGCTCTTGCTCACCTTGTAGGGCATCGCCTGTTAAAATACGCGTAATACCAGGGTTTTTTTCAGCAAAAGCGAGTAGCAATAATAGAATGTTGTAAATACGGCTTTGGGTTTCTTTTTCGTTTTCTAAAATTAAGTTGATTCGTGACAGTAAGGTATCTTCAATAAACTCAATTAACCCTTCAAACATACGTGCTTTACTTGGGAAGTGGCGATAAAGTGCAGCTTCAGAAACGCCTACTTCAGCAGCCAGCTTTGCTGTGGTAATACGTTGTCCTGGGCTTGTTTCTAACATTTGTGCTAGGGCTTGCAGTATTTGCTCTTTGCGATTACTTCTTTTTGTCGCAGGCATGAACATTCCTTTCTTAAATTTATTACTTGCAGTGTCTATTTTTTGCAAATGAAAGGCTCATGTTAATGTTTTATTCAGGTTCTTTCCAGCGTTTTTACAAACGCTGGGCAATTTCACTCATGATTTTTAAGGCTAAATCGGTTTTACTACTAAGTGGTAGTGTGCGATTTGAATCAACCCAGAATAGGGTTAGCGCGTTATTGTCGCTGTTAAAGCCAACACCTACTTTCGATACATCGTTAGCGCAAATCATGTCTAAATTTTTATTTTTAAGTTTGCCTTGGGCATATTGCTCAACATTTTGTGTTTCAGCGGCAAAGCCAACGGTATAAGGGCGCTGCTTAGTAAGTTTAGCAACACTTGCTATGACGTCAGGATTTTTAGTCAATGTAAGTATTAGTTCATCACCTTGTTTTTTCATTTTTTGAGCCGCAACGTTACTTGCGCGATAATCAGCGACCGCCGCGCAGCCAATAAATACATCTGAATGTACAGCAAGCCTGAGCGATTCATTAAGTAGTTGTTCGGCGCTTTCTATGTTTATCAAATTACTCCCTACCGGCGCTTTAATATTTACTGGGCCAGAAATAAGATTCACTTTAGCCCCTAATTCAAGGGCGGCTTCGGCAAGGGCATACCCCATTTTTCCTGAGCTGCGATTAGATATAAAACGTACCGGATCAAGCGCTTCATGAGTTGGCCCTGCGGTAATGGTAATTGTTTTACCGCTTAGTAGTTGTGGCTTTGCTGTTTGGGTGCATAGCTCTACAAGCTCGTGAGGTTCGAGCATTCTGCCAGCGCCTACATCGCCACAGGCTTGCTCACCTTTACCCGGGCCCCAAATTGCTATTTGGCGCTCTGCTAGGGTGTTTAAATTAGCTTGAGTTGCAGGGTGGGCATACATTTGCTGATTCATTGCAGGAGCCACAGCCACTTTAGCGGGGGTTGCCAGTAATAAGGTGGTTAATAAGTCATCGGCGATACCCGCAGACATTTTAGCAATAATATTGCTGGTGGCAGGGGCGACTAAAATTAAGTCAGCCCATTTGGCAAATTCAATATGGCCCATGGCGGCTTCTGCTGATGGATCGAGTAATGAGTCAGATACCGCTTCACCGCTCACTGCTTGCATTGTTAGTGGGGTGATGAAATGTTTAGCTGAATCAGTCATCACTACTTTTACAATACAGCCACGTTCTTTTAAGCGGCGCACAAGTTCGGCGCATTTATAGGCTGCAATACCGCCACTGATACCCAGTAAAATTTTTTTGTTTGCTAACTCTGTCATAACTCATTAATGCCTAATATTGATATGTCTTAACGATAGCAAATCTTTAAAGCAGGCACGACGTTTATTAAATTGAATTTAGATAACAAGAGCAGGAAAAATTTTATTTTTGCATTACAGTTAAAAGAGTACATTTTATTTTAGGGACGAAATAATGCAGTTAACTTCTTTGCCGTTATCGCAACGACCACGAGAAAAACTATTAGCAAAGGGTGCTAGTGCCTTGAGTGATGCTGAATTATTAGCGATATTCTTACGTACAGGTTTGCCTGGCATGAATGCCATTGAATTAGCACAGCACTTAATGAGCCAAAATAACACCTTACATAATTTGTTTAATGCAAGCTTAGATGAGTTTTGTACACAAAAAGGGCTAGGAGTTGCTAAATTTGTACAGTTACAAGCGGTGCTCGAGCTAAGTCGGCGTTATATGCTTGAACAGTGCCAGCGTGATGCCGTGTTTAACTCACCACAAGCGGTCTATGATTATTTAACTATTCAGTTACGAGGTTTACAGCAAGAAGTGTTTATGGTGCTTTATCTCGATAGCCAAAATCGTTTGATTAAAGATGAGACATTATTTTACGGAACGATTAATGCGGCATCGGTGTATCCGCGAGAAGTTGTTAAAGCGGCGCTTAAAAATAATGCTGCTGCATTAATATTAGCGCATAATCATCCATCAGGAATTGCAGAACCAAGCCAAGCAGATAAGTTAATTACCCAAAAACTACAAAAGGCATTACAATTGGTTGACATAAATGTGCTCGATCACATCGTTGTGGGTGGAGATAATTGCGTTTCGTTTGCTGAGCGAGGCTTTATTTAAACTTTGTTAAATGCTTAACAGTGTTAAAAATGAGCGGTTTAGCGTTTTTTTTGAAATTAGTTTAATTTAAATGCAGTTTTTACTTTCCCTAAGGGCATTCGATCTTTATAATTGGCCGCTATCAAATTTACATATGAGCTGGTTGAATTAGATCAAATACTTGATCTTTGCCTGTATAAGCTGTATAAAGAGCGCCCTTCGATTTATACCTAGGGCTCAAAATACATGGCCTTAGGGAAAATTAAGCTCGAGCGAAGTTATTGGAGATATATAGACATGTCTAAAGTATGTCAAGTTACAGGTAAGCGTCCAGCGGTTGGTAATCACCGTTCACACGCGAGAAACGCGACTAAACGTCGTTTCCTACCTAACCTACAAACACACCGTTTCTGGGTTGAAAGTGAAAAACGTTTTGTAACATTACGCACTACTACTAAAGGTATGCGTATTATCGATAAAAAAGGCATCGACACGGTTCTTACAGAAATCCGTGCTCGCGGCGAAAAAGTTTAAGAGGCTGAATCATGCGCGATAAGATCCGTTTAGTTTCAACTGCCGGTACTGGTTTTTTCTACACTACTGACAAAAATAAGCGTAACATGCCTGAAAAAATGGAAATCAAAAAATTCGATCCTAAGGCTCGTAAACATGTGATTTTCAAAGAAGCTAAAATCAAGTAATTTTAGTTCTTTCAGAGAATGTTAAAAACCCAGCCTATCTAGGCTGGGTTTTTGTTTTTAGAGTTTATAAAATTTGGGTGTGACAATATGTCGCAGCGACATCCGCTGACTAAGTTATTAAAATAATCCAAATTTTCTAAAAACAAAATAAAAAATGCGGCTCACAAAACTCTCAATACTTACCCTTACTATTAGCTCATCGATAAACGCACAAACACCAAATAATGAAAACTTAGAACATATGGTGGTTACCAGTACTCGAGAAGCAAAAGCAAACGTTGAACTTTCTGAATCGGTGGGAGTTATTACTGAACAAATGCTGGCCGACATAGCGCCAGCTCATCCAGCGGAAGCATTAAACCGAGTTGCTGGTGTGTATATTAATAATTTAGGTGGTGAAGGGCATATGACGGCGATTCGTCAGCCTTTAAGTACCGCAGGCGTTTATTTATTTTTAGAAGATGGTATTCCTACCCGCCCCACGGGCTTTTTTAACCACAATGGTTTGTATGAAATCAATGTGCCACAAAGTAGCCGCTTGGAAGTAATAAAAGGTCCCGCATCGGCACTTTATGGCAGTGATGCGATTGGTGGCGTTATTAACAGTATTACCAAAGCTCCGAGCACAGACTTTCTTGCTGAAATAAATGCTGAGCTGGGCAGTGATGGCTGGCAGCGGGGATTACTCTCACTCAGTAATAGCCTCAATGATAATGCCGCAGGTAGAGTTGATTATAACTATACCCAAAGTGATGGTTTTCGTGATGAGAGTAATTACGACCGTCACTCAGTAAATGGTCGCTTAGATGCTGAGCTTGGTAAAAACTGGCAATTGAAGCTAACGGGTTCCCATTCACAGATTGACCAGTCAGGTAGTTCATCGCTTGAGTATGACGATTATCAAAATAACCCTGAGAAAAACCTTTACCATGGTGAAATTGGCTACCGTAAGGTCAGTGCTAGTCGTATCTCTATAGAGTTAAATTATACGCTAAGTGAGCAAAGCTTACTGTCGTTTACGCCTTATTATCGTAATAATGAATCTGAAATGATGCCAAGCTGGATGATCACTTATGATGCTAATTTAGCTGAAACTGAGTTTCAATCTTATGGTTTAATGAGTAAATATCGATACCGAAGTGATTCAGGTAATGTTGAGTTTATAGCGGGTGTTGATATTGATAGTACACCAGCTAGTTACCGTGAAGAGCAAATAACCATAGATCAACAAGCTGATATATACACCAACTATAGTAAAACTGGGCAGCTTAATTACGATTATGATGCCACCCAACGCTCTATTTCCCCTTATTTGCATGGGGAGTACCAACTAAACAAGCAGCTACGATTTAATGCAGGTGTACGCTTTGACCGTTTTGAAGTGGATTACACTAATAATTTAAGCGATGCCGCATTTGATTACGCCCATCTGCGCCCTGAAAGCCAAACTATTAGTTACAGCAACACCAGCCCTAAACTTGGGGCAATCTATCAGTTTAACAATTCACATAATATGTACGTTAGTTACCGTTATGCCTTTCGTGCGCCTACGGTAGGTAATTTATTTCGTCCTGGCTCTTCACAAGGTTCAACCGAGCTTGAACCAGTACACAGTAAAAGTGCTGAAATTGGTTTTCGCGGTCAGGTTGGCAACCAGTTTGATTATGAAATCGCAATTTATGATATGAATACTGAGGACGATATTGTTTCAATTATCGAAGCAGGATCGCGGGTTACAACTAATGCCGGTGAAACAGAACATAAAGGCATTGAGATAGGGGTAGACACCATGCTGGGCAAGCAGTTACAGCTAGGTATGTCTTATACTTATACTGACCAAACCTATAAAGACTTTAATTATGTTTACTTTTCCACAGATTGTTTTTGCTCGCAAGAGCTTAACTTTGCTGACAATAAAATAGCTAAAGCGCCTGATCATAGTGGTAACTTACGATTGGTTTATTATCCTAATTGGTTAAATGGCCTGCGCGGCGAACTCGAATACAGTTACTTAGGTGGTTATTACACCGATCAAACTAATACCCAAACTGATGACGGCCATAACTTAATAAATTTACGTTTTAACTACGATATTAACGACAAAATGCAAGCCTATTTTAGAGTTATGAACCTAACCGATGAGCTATACTCGTCATATACCTCAAACCAAGTTGGCGATCCTGATTTAAGCTATCGTCCTGGACAGCCACGAAGTTTCTTTGTTGGCTTTCGTTATGGCTTGTAAGGGGTAGGTGATGAGAAAACTATTAAATACATGGCATAAAAAGTTAGGTTGGTGGGGGCTTGCAGCACTACTTATTTGGGGAGGTAGCGCAATTAGTCACCCAATTATGAGCTGGTTTGGCCCGCAGACAGTGGCTTTTTCAGCGCCTAAATTACAACTTAACCACGCGCAGCTTAGCGGTTTTAACCAACTAGTAAAAATGCCTAGTGTGACTGCGAGCGCGCAAGTGGTCAAAGTGGTTGCTAATGAGCAGTATGGTGGACTGTTACAGGTTACACGCAAAGGTAAAGCGAGCCGTGATTACTATAATTTAGAGACTCTAGATTACCTCACTGATTTTGATAAACAACAGGCTAAGTGGCTAGCCAGTTACTATAGTGGTATTGCCAGTAATAAAATTGATGCTATAAGCGTAATAGAGCACTTTAGTGATGATTACCCCGCAGTTAATCGCTTATTGCCCGTTTATAAAGTTGACTTTAATAACGGCACTAGCACTTATGTATTTACCGAAACTAACAGCCTTGCCAGTATTACTAATGGCTTTAAAAACACGCTAAAAGCTGTATTTATGCAACTTCATACCTTTGCCTGGTTAGAAAGTATTGAGTATGGCCGTTTAGTTATTATTGGCTTATTAATGGTTACATTATTTGCAATGGCCGTTACTGGACTTGGGTTGGTGTTTGCTATGCGTAAACGCGCTATAAAGCAAACGAGTCGTCGTTATCATCGCTATTTAGCTTATGCACTTTGGCTACCATTACTTGGCTGGTCTGCCAGTGGCTTCTATCACTTATTATATAGTTCGCAAGCGACAAGTGTTAGTGGCCTACGTTTACAGAGCATAGGGTGTATTAATACACAGCAAACCTTAAATAATGATTGGCTTGCTCGCTATCAAAGTAAAAGCTTAACCAGTATTAGTGTTGTTAGTGATGCACAAAATAATGCTGTTTACCGTTTAGGAATAGCAACTAAAAAAGTGGCTAATGCTAATCGTAATAGCCGTTTTAAGGGCATGCCTAGTGAAGCACCAGCCGTTTATATCAACCCATACTCGGGTAATGAGCGCAATGATATAAACGATAAAAGCCAAGCCACACTATTGGCAAAGAAGTTTAAAAAAGACGAGCAAGTGAGTGTTGACGATAGCCAAATTGTAACTCGTTATGGGGCTGATTATGATTTTCGTAATAAGCGCTTACCGGTATGGAAGGTTGAGTTAGATGATACTCAAAGCAGTTGGCTATTCGTTGATCCAATAAGTGGTATTTTGGTTGATCAAAGTCGCAGTCAAGACCGTCTAGAGCGATTATCGTTTTCACTGTTACATAAATGGAGCCACTTAACATCGTTTACTGGGCGAATTTTGCGTGATGGTATGATTGTAATTACTTTATTACTGCTGTTAGTAATGGCGGGATTTGGTACAAAAATGATGCTGAAAAAACGCCGAGCTCGATAACAATTTACGAGTTATGAAAAAGCGCGATTAAAATCGCGCTGATAAACAAAATAGACATTTGGTGCGGCTTTAAACCGCACCAAACTTATAGTTTAGCAAAAGTATCTTGTAGTGGCGGGACAACCTGCTTTTTGCGACTCAGTACACCGTCTAACCATACTTGGTCATTTTCGGCCTGTACATTGTACGCACCTTCAATAACGGTGATATCGTCTGAGGCAATTAGCATTTGCGATCCTTCTTTCATAATATCGGTAAGCAGTAATAATACTGAGTGACGACCGCCTTCTTGCTTTAATTTAGCTATATCAGCTTCAAGATCTGCTTTTATATCGTCAAATACGGCAAGATCAATAACCTCTAATTGCCCAATACCAACGAGCTTACCGTTCATGTTGAAGTCTTTAAAGTCACGCATAACTAAGTCGCGTGCAGGGGTATCTTCAACAGCTGATTTTACTTTAAACATTTCCATGCCAAGTTCTTTAAAATCTTCGATGCCAGCAATTTCTGCAAGGGCTTCAACACATTTAATGTCAGCGGTCGTGCACGTTGGTGATTTGAAGATAACGGTATCGCTTAAAATTGCGCATAGCATGATGCCTGCAATGTCTTTTGGAATTTCAACATTATAAAAGTCGTACATCATTTTAATAATGGTATTTGAACAGCCAACAGGGCGGATCCAGCACTCAAGTGGAGCAGAGCTTGTTAGGTCACCAAGTTTGTGGTGATCAACAACACCAACAACGTGAGCTTGGTCGATATCATCAGGAGCTTGGGTTTTTTCTGTGTGGTCTACAATATACACATCTTCACCCGCATAGCTTAATTTAAGTTCCGGGGCTTCGAAACCAAACCTATCAAGAATAAATTGTGTTTCAGGTGATACTTCACCTAAGCGAGTGGGGATTGCTGGCTCTTCGATTTGGTTTTTCAAATAAGCCAGTGCAATTGCACCACAAATAGAATCTGAATCTGGGATCTTGTGACCTACTACATACATTGACATTGACGGAGCTCCTTAAGTTTTGCGTTATTTTAGCAAAGTTATCTAATATTGACACACTCTGGTTGCTGAATTTGTATATTATTGATAAAAAATTCGGCTGCCATTTACGGCTCTTTTTGGTTACACTTTAACTAATTGAATTTTTAGGAAGGGCTCAAATGCAGTTAAGCCGCAAAGGCTGGAACAATGTGCTTATATTCTCCATGCTGTTGATGATTTTCTTCTTTAATGGTTTGCACAAAAAGCTTAATAGCGTGCCTACGAAGCAAGATGTACAGGCTGTGTTGCCCGCACAGAATTTTGTGTTAGCGCTTGCTTTTCCAGAACAAAAAAAAGGGCTCATGTCTCAGCAGCAAGTTGCTGACTTAATTAGTTATTGGCAAAGTGTTGAGCTTACACTTGTTGAGCGCAAAACTAATGAGCAAACCCTAACGCGTATTTATGTTGCTGCTTTATGGCTTGCCGGCGAGCAGCTACTGTCGTTAATTAACTTTCAAAAAAGTGAAGCTGATGCCTGAATTACCTGAAGTTGAAGTGAGCCGTTTAGGCATCACCCCACACATACTGAACCAGCAAGTTACTCAGGTGAATATCCATAATCCCAACATGCGCTGGCCAGTCCCTGATGATGTAAAGCAGATTCAGGGCTTAAAAGTGACAAAAGTAGAGCGCAGAGCAAAATATTTACTTTTGTACTGTGAGCTCGGCAGTGTGATTTTACACCTGGGAATGTCGGGTAACTTACGAGTGGTTGATAAAACAGAGCCACTTAAAAAACATGACCACATTGAATTTATTTTTGCTAATAATAAAGCGCTGCGCTTAAACGATACGCGCCGTTTTGGCTGTTGCTTATGGCAAGCGCCCAATGAGTGTCACACTTTATTAGTTAAGCTGGGCCCTGAGCCGTTAACCGATGAGTTTGCAGCTAAACGTGTTTACGAGCAGTCACGAAATAAAAAAATACCGGTAAAACAGTTTATTATGGATAACGCGGTGGTAGTTGGCGTGGGTAATATTTACGCCAATGAATCATTATTTAAAGCGGGTATTCATCCAAAGCGAGAAGCGGGTAAAGTCTCACTAGCACGTTATCAGCGATTAGTGCCTATTATTAAAGAAACACTGGCAGCAGCGATAGTACAAGGCGGCACTACACTAAAAGATTTTGCGCAAAGTGATGGTAAGCCGGGTTACTTTGCTCAGCAATTATTAGTGTATGGGCGCAAAGGCGAGCCATGTATGAAGTGCCAACAGCCATTAACTGAAATTCGTTTAGGTCAACGTAGCACGGTGTATTGTTCTCAGTGCCAAAAATAAATAAGGGTGTAGTGGGTGAGTTTCGTCCTAAATCAGTAAGTGCTTTTAGGACGAAATGATTTAAAGCTCAAAAGGAGCTACGCCAACGGCTTTCATTTTATAACCTACTTGGGCTATTTCGCCTGACCAGGTTTCTGTGCTGATCACGCCGGTCACTACGATGGCATCGTAAAGGCTTTCGATTGGCACGCCCCCTTTTATGGTTACGTGAACAATTTGATTTGGCGGCGGTGGTGGTACGTGAATACAAGCACCAAAGTAAGGAACAAGCAAAAATTCGGTGATTACTTCATCATCGCCTTCCAGCGGCACAACAAAACCCGGTAAGCTCACTGATTGGCCGTTCAGTTCTTTAACTATTGGTGCGTCTAACTCTGGTTGTACCCAGTTTTGCTCTGAGCCTTCGTGGTTAGCTTGATTTTGAGTATCAATTTGCACATGCCCTTGAGGAATTAAGTCTTCCCAAAAAATTTCTTTTGGTTCACCTGCCACACTAGTGAGGCTAACAACCAATAAGCATAAAACACTTATTTTTTTAAAATACTGCATAACAACCCTTATTAAATTTTAATGCTCATGCCATCGGCTAATGAATAAAAATAAGCACGTGTTGCGGGTATTAAACCAACAATAAAACCAGCCGCCATAATAGCGCCGATTAGTGTTAGTTCATAGTATGAGAGCATGGTAATCGTAATAGTAATGCCGGCCTGACTTTGCAAATACCCAGCAGCAAATGCCATCAACAAATAAAACAGCCCAACACCGACTAAGCAACCAAGGCTGGTGATAAGTAGCGACTCGATACTGATCAATGAAAAAACATGCCATGGTCTCGCTCCCACTGAACGCAAAATTGCTAGCTCTCGGCGGCGTTGATTAAGGCTTGCCAATAATGTAGTAAGCATGCCAAGCAAGCTAACTAATACCACAACAATAGAAAACAGCAGCAATATTTTTTCTACTATGGATAGCATTTCCCAAAGCTCACGTAATGTTACACCAGGCATAATTGCCAGTAGTGCTTCGTCTTTATATTGGTTGATATTGCGACGTACTTGCAAAGTATACAAAGGCGAATCAAAACCCATTAAAAATGCTGTAATTTGCTTTGGCTCACCGACTAAATCATGTTGATGTTCGTGTTCGTGTTCATGGCTTGGTTCGTGACTGTGATCATCGTGGCTACCTTGTGAGTTACCACCATGAATAAGTTCAATGGCAGCAAGCGGAATATGCAGAGTCTTATCCACGGGGGTGCCGGTGGCATCTAAAATGCCCACTATTTTAAATGGGTTATCGTCATGGTGATGAAAACTGGTATTGCCCATGCCGTGAGAAATAACTATTTCATCACCTAGTTGATAATTAAGTGAGTTGGCTACATCGCTGCCTAGCACCACCTCATCAATATGAGTAAATGGTTGGCCTTGAGAAAAACTTAATAATTGCTTTTTACCAAAACGATAATGGCTAAAATAATCGGGGGAAGTGCCAAGCACTGCTTGTCCTTTGTGGCTATCACCTAAAGAAATTGGAATGGTCCAATTTACTCCGCGCTGGCGCTTAATATACTGATAACTTTTCCAGCTGAGGCCGTTGTTAGCATGGCCGATACGAAACACTGACGAAAGCAATAATTGAATATCACCCGTGCGTGCACCAACAATTAAGTCGGTGCCTGAAATCGTATTGCTAAAGCTGCTCTTTGCATCAACGCGGACACGTTCAATACTTAACAGTAACATCACGCTGATGGCAATAGTAAACAAGGTTAGAAATGCGCTTGCACGGCGATTTAGTAAGCTTTTATAAGCTAGTTTAGTTAGTAGCATGAGGGTTGGCTCCTTGTAACTCTACTAAGCTTATAGAACGAGTAAATAATGCTTCTAGCGATTTATCATGGCTAACAAAAATTAAGCTGCTGTTGGCTACCTTTGCTTGTGCGAATAATAATTTAATAAAGGCCTCTCGGTTATCGGCATCAAGGGCTGAAGTAGGCTCATCAGCAATAATTATTTCAGGGCTGCCAATAAACGCACGTGCTGCAGCAACTCGCTGTTGCTGGCCAATGCTTAGCTCTGCCACTGATTGCTGCTGTAACTGTTTTTCAAGCCCTAGAGCATCAAGTAAACGGCTTGCTTCTACGTCTAAGTGAGCACTGCTGGCAAGCGCTGTTTGCTTACGTTTTTCTGAAAATTGACAGCCAAGCATGACATTCTCAATTGGTGACAAATAAGGCAGTAAGTTAAAGTTTTGAAAAATATAACCTAAATGATCAGCACGAAAAGCGTCGCGTTTAGCGTGGCTAAGTGTTTGAATCGAGGTGTCAAGCAGGGTTATTTCACCCGCTGTTGGCGTATTAATACCTGCAAGTAATGATAGTACAGTCGATTTACCTGAACCGCTGGGGCCGTGTAAAAACACATGCTCGCCTTGGCGTATATGTAAGCTATCAATTGAGAGAGTTGGTTTTACTTGTTGAGCGTGCCATTTAAAAAGCACATTGTTAAGTGTGATCATGAGAACCTATGCAGTGTTACCAACGCCAGTAACTTAATTTTTTACGCATCTTAAAATTACGAATTAAATTAAGAGGCTTTGGCTTAAGTGGCAGATTGTTAAATAATAATTCATTACTAGCGGCAAGTACACGCCGGCTCGATAAACCGTCTTGGTATGGGTGCAACTGCTGGCAGAACTGTTCAATCTTACTCATAAGATCGTGTGGGTGAGTTAATGCATAATCGATTGCGGCCTCGAGTTTATCTGCGTCAGTAACATCAATTAAATGTTCACCAGGGTCTTGGTTGCAAAAAGTGACCACCGGCTTACGTTGTAAAATAAACATCAATAAAATTGATGATGTGTCGCATAGCATGACGTCTGCTGCTTGTAGTAACGGCAGTACATTATCGGTTTCAATAAACGTTAAATTTTCATTCTCGAGGGCTTTATATTGTTCAACTAAATACTGCGGCATTTTTGGATGAAATTGTACCAAAATACGCCACTTACCTTGCTCGCTAAAGTGCTTTATTTGCTGGTAAAGCTTTGGTGCAAGGGATAAGTTACGAGAGAATGTTGAACAAATTAATAATGTTTTTCGAGAGTTTAAACTATTAATATAAGGATTATTTAAGGTTGGCGAAAAAAGTGGGTCTAAAGTTGGCCAGCCGGTCTCTTTAGTTTCAAAAAAACCATGTTTCTTAGCTAACCGCTTAAACTTATCTGTTGTATTTGGTCCCTGCGTACAATAAAGGTCGAAACAGCCTCTAATATTAAAGTGATCCTCAAAACCTCTTCGGTTAACTTTACCAGAATTAAAACCATGAAAAACAGCTACTTTTTTACCTGGGATAAAGTTTGGAACGGTATTTCCTGGTATAAAAACGACATCAGGTTGCCACTGACATATTTGATTAACTGAAGTTAGCTGTGCTTCATCTGGGTGTAAAAAATGCGGATTCACATTGCAGCCTTCCAAAAACCACTTTACTTCGCCACCACGAGCTAAAATTTCATGCTGCAATGGGCGCAAAATCGCAAATGAATAATTTTGAGAAATGTACATTAAATATTTTTTTTGCTGAGTCGCGGCTAAATAATCCAAGTGTTACCTCCCATGATTGAGACCGCTATTATAACGGTATATTGTTTATGACAGCAAAATTACCTGAAAATTAATATTTTTTATCTTTTTTATTTCTGTGCTGATGTATAGCAGGCCAGAGATTGAGCTTTCGATGAGTCTAGATTATTATAGGCAGCTATAACCCCAATCCCATATTGCGTTTTTCAAGCGCATGCCATACATCCGGAGATAGCATGACTAGCTATAAAGTTTTAGACGTTAACGATGATTTACCCATCCGCACTAAAGGTGAAGTACACAGTGGTAAAGTACGTTCGGTTTATTGGTTAACTGATGAAGATAGTGCCCGCTTAATTAGTGACAAAGGTTACAACGTACCTAAAGACACTGAGCTTGCGATAATGGTGATTTCTGATCGCATCTCTGCGTTTGACTGTATTTGGCAAGGTGAAAATGGCCTAAATGGCGTGCCGGGTAAAGGTATTGCACTTAACTCAGTTGCTTCTCATTGGTTTAAACTATTTGATCAAGCAGGTCTTGCAGGTAATCACATTGTTGATATTCCACACCCTTATGTATGGATTGTACGTAAAGCCAGTACGGTAAAAGTAGAAGCTATTGCGCGTCAGTATATTACTGGCAGCATGTGGCGCGATTACGCGAAAGGCACTCGTAATTTTTGTGGTATTGATTTACCTGAAGGCTTAACGGCCAACCAAAAGCTGGATGAAGTTTTAATTACTCCTTCTACTAAAGGGGTTATTACTGGGGTTGCTGAGATCCCACCGGTTGATGATGTAAATATTACCCGTGAAAATATTATTAATAACTTAAGTGTATTTAACTTTAAATCTGAAGATGATGTGGCTAAATACGAAAAGCTATTAGTGGAAGGTTTTGGCTTAATAAGCCAAGAACTTGCAAAACTTGGACAAGTATTTGTTGATACTAAATTTGAATTTGGTTATGTCGAAGGTGTTGATGGCACGGATAAACTTATTTATATCGACGAAGTGGGTACGCCGGATTCGTCACGTATTTGGGATGAAGCGGCTTATCAAGATGGTAAAATAATTGAGAACTCTAAAGAAGGGTTTCGTCAATTGCTTATAAATAACGTATCAGACAGCGATGTACTACTTAATAAAGACCGTATGGATGAGCGTGAGCAGTTAGCGCAAAGTTATGCCTTACCTGAATCAGTGATGCTCGAAGTGTCAAATACTTATGTTGGTATTGCGAGTAAAATTATTGGCCAAAACATTTCGATTCCAACAGATCCGCGCAGTGAAGTCATTGCTATTTTAGACAAGGAATATGATTTAATCGTCAAATAGTAATTATAAAGTATGAAAAAAGCGCAGTTACTTAAATTTAATTTATTGTTACTGGGCTTTTATCCTTACATTTATAGCCAGTTTTTAATTAACTGAATTTTAGATTAACAGCATAGCTAAAGTTGGGATGTCGCTCAGCTAATAACCTTAATTTATATCAACAACGTGTTGGTTGGCCTTGAGCGATTAGTTGATAGTTTTATTAACCCAATTGGTAATGATGAGCAGAACATTCATTTTTGAGCATGCAGATATAAGCCATTTTCGCGAAGGGTTTGTTTCTCACTTATGCGCACTAACCGATGAACCATGTAAATATAAAGGTGACAATATGGTCGATATACACACCGGCATGTGCATTTCAGAGCGAGATTTTAGCCATGTTGTTGACTTGTTCATTGCTGCTATGGATGAGCAAAACGTTAATCACTCGCTACAAAATTAAATTCTCTCTAGAATGGTGCCATTGCGCTCAGAGATAATTAAAATTTAACTAATTTAGTAGCGTTTGTACTGCTTGAGCTATTTGTCGGGGCTCTATTGCCTTTATAATTTCATTTTGTAGCAGTTGCTGACCATTAGCTACCAATGCTATTTTATTTATCATTTTTGGATCAACGATACTCCAAGGAGATGTACCGAGTCCAACCACTGCTACGAAAGGGACATTAAATGCCGCTGCAATATGCATAGGACCAGAATCAATAGTAATCATCAAGTCGACTGCTGCAATTGCATCTACCATGGCTGCAATTGATGTTTTGCCTGCAAGTATTGTTGACTCAATATTTTTGTTTATTAGCTGATTATGTATATATAATGCATCTTCTTTTTCACTAGGATCGCCAAATAAGTAAAAAGTACAATCGATGTTTTTTGCTACTTCTTCAAGACTTTCTAATGCAAGATCGTGAGGGTAGTGGCGAAGGCCTTTATTCTGACCACCAAAATAAACCCCGATAGATTTTTTTTCTTGTTTAAGTACTAAATTACTTGTTTCTTTAGTCAATAATGTACTTGGCATTATTGAAAATGGATTACCGTGAAGTTCATTTACAAGTCTACAATAGCGATAAATATAATGATGATTTTTATTAAGTTTTAGTTTATGCGTAAGCAACGGTGAACGGCCATTTTTAGCATAACCGACGCGATATTTGATGTTTGCTAAAAAGCATAAAATAGCTTCAGATAGTGAGTTACGCATTATAAAGGCTATTTGGATATTCGCGGCTCTTAATTGCTTAGCCTGCGCCAACATCGAAACTGAATTAGACGATTTGAAACGTTCGTCAGGTATGATCGAGTAATTTAAATCACGTTCAAATAGCTCTACAAATTGAGGCCTTACAAGCAATATTATTTTTTGGTTGGGGTATAATTTTTCGATCAATTGTAATGCGGGAGTACAATTTATAGCGTCACCTATAAACGTAGGTAATACTATTAAAATATTACCTGTTATTTGGCTGTTATTTAATTGGTTATTCTTGCGCATCTAAAGAGATCCCTTAATATACTGTAAATGCTAGGTATTTACTTATCGCTATAATTTGCGGAGCTAAATCAAAGCTCTATTATAATAGAACTTTTCAATTAATTATATCATTGCCTATTTTACACAAGTTAGTAAGATCTTGATGCTTATTTTTATTTATCTTACAAGCTTTACAGCCATTTAATAAGCTGTAAATTTTTTAGAGAGCATATCAAAGATGGAAAGAGCCATAATGAAAAATATAGTTACTTGCCAATGGTTAAACACTCATCTTAATGATGATAATTTAGTTATTTTTGATGCCGGTATGGTGCGTCCCGGTAAGCTGGGTAATTATAACCCCAAGGCTATATTACCAAATGCTCAACGTTTTGACTTAAAAAAACAGTTGGCCGATAGCAGTAACCTGCTGCCACATACGATGTGTAGTGCTGAGCAATTTACTGAGCAAATGCAGTTGATGGGCGTAAACAATGACTCTTTAGTGATTATTTATGAAGACCAAGGCTTGTTTAGCTCTGCTCGCGCTTGGTGGATGTTTAAAGCGATGGGGTTTGACAATGTTAAGGTACTTAGCGGCGGTCTTGCCAAGTGGCAGGCATTAGGTTATTTCACACAAGTTGAATACAGCCATAGCCATCATCATAAAGGTAACTTTATCGCCAAACCCCGAACAGATCATTTCATTCACGCCGCGGCGGTGTTTAATGGTATTGATGACGACGATGTTTTGCTATTTGATGCTCGTGGCTATAAGCGTTTTACAGGTGAAATGGCTGAGCCACGTGAAGGGATGCGCAGTGGTCATATTCCGCACAGCGTATCGTTGCCTTTTACTACATTGCTTGAAAATGGTGAAGCTAAGGCGATTAAAGAGATAAAAGCTGAGTTTGCTAAGCGTATAAAGGGGCAAAATAAGTTACAGTTTAGCTGTGGCTCCGGGGTGACTGCGTGTATTCTTGCGCTGTTTGCAGATGAATGCGGCTATACTGAGCTAAGCGTTTATGATGGCTCTTGGAGTGAATGGGGCGCCCGCTCTGATTTACCTATTGAAACGGGCGTATGTCCTAAGCGAAGTTAATATTTTCGAAAAGGACAGTTCTTGCAGTTGTTTTGACAGCACTTACCGCGCTTTAAAAAGAACCAGCGAGTAAATACCATCATGTTATTTTGCATCTCATAATCGAGATTTTCGATTAAATTTTCGTTATTACAAAAAGGCCTAGCAAAAGCGAGTTGTTGTTTTAATGGTTGTTGATAGAGGTTATTTAAAAACTGATTAATTTTATCCAGCGCACAGCCTCGGCATAAGCAACGAGTTGCTTTGTTATCAGGTGGTAAAATAGCGGGTAGCTCATTACACCAGCATGCAGTGATATTATCAGCATTACAGCTAAGTATGACTTGGCATTGTGAGCAGGTTAAAATAGTCATTCAATATTAGGTCAATTTAAAAAATAAATTTTCAGCCATAGAATAACAGATAATTAAACATGAACAGAGCACAAGCATTAACAGAGTTTGCTAGCTTTGGTGAACATAAAGATGAGGCCATCGGTATTATCGTGTCATCAACCGCCGATGAAGCTACAAATTATACATTAACCTTAGAAACAGTTTTAAATTTACTCAATCGCTGTATTCAAGGCGAAATCGATTTAGACGACCTTGAGTTGTGGGCCAATGTTATAGAATCAAGAACCGACATAGACCATAGTGCTGTCGAAGGTGTTATTTTTGCGCTAAGTAATAGTGAGCAAATGGGGGAGCTTGATAAGAGTAAAGTCGCGAGGTTGGTTGAGTTGTTGGCAAGTGAATAAGGGGTTGGTTATAGCAATATAGCAGCTAACTTAACCTTAAAATGCCTGAAAATAAAAAGCGCGGCATAAAGCCGCGCCTACGGTATAAGTATTATCTGAGGCCGGTTTTCTCAGAGCCTTTTATCTAGCTTCTAGAGCTTGGCCCCTAAAACCTATTATTTATGATATCCCAAACACGTTTCTACTTCGTCTTTTGAGCCTAAGATCACGGCTACGCGCTGGTGGATGGCGTCAGGCTCAATATCCATGATGCGCTCTGTGCCTGTTGAGGCTATGCCGCCAGCTTGCTCTATTAGCATAGCCATTGGGTTAGCCTCGTAAAGTAAGCGTAGCTTATTAGGCTTGTTTGGATCTTTGGTGTCGGTAGGGTAGGTAAAAATACCACCACGACATAACACGCGGTGTACGTCGCCGACCATGGCGGCTATCCAGCGCATATTAAAGTTACGTTTACGTGGGCCTGTATCGCCAGCAATTAAGTCGTTAATATAGTTTTGCATAGCTGGTTGCCAATGACGCTGATTTGAGGCGTTAATAGCATATTCGCTTGTTTGCTCTGGTACTTGAGCAAAGTCTTGCGTTAATAAAAAGCTGCCGTGAGTTTTATCGAGTGTATAAAAACGCGTTCCTTTACCTGTGCTTAGCGCAAGTACGGTTGATGGGCCATATAATACATAACCTGCGGCAACTTGGTCTTTACCCGGTTGCATAAAAATACTTTGATCGGCAGGATCTGAGCCTTCAGGCGCTTTCATTATTGAAAAAATAGTGCCCACTAATGAGTCAATATCAGTATTTGACGAGCCATCTAATGGGTCAAAGGCAACTATATAATTTGCATCTGGGTTACCGGCTACGGTGTAATCTTCTTCTTCAGAGGCAATAGCTTTTACATAGCCTGATTCCAGTAATATATCTTTAAGTAGTTGGTTGGTGAGTACATCTAGTTTTTTTTGTGTTTCGCCTTGAATATTCTCATCAAGTGTTGAGCCTAAAGCACCTGAAAGAGCACCTTGGCCAACCCGAAATGAAATTTCTTTACAAGCCGCTAATATAGTTCTGATCAACGAGATAAGTTCCCTTGGGCAACCGTCTTCAAGTAATACTGGTGGAAGTCTACGCATTCTATTTTCCTGATAACGTTAATAGCAATGGCATTTTTAAGTGTGAGAGTGATGCCAAAGCAAGCGCTGAATTTCATCTTAAATAGCTGTATTTTGGATCAAAACCCTTATACTGGGTACACTCCAAAGTATTTAAAACGCGAATAACAAAGATAAGATTATGCAAAAAATACCATTGATACGTTACATGCTCTTCACTGTGCTACTGACTATGATACCTCATGCGCAGGCAGCAATTAAGTCCATAAATGATTTTACTCAGCAAATGAATCATTTTCCAGGCTACTTTTCATTTTATTACGATACTGAAAGCGGAAAAATTTATTTACAGGTAGATAAACTAAAACAACCTTTTTTGTTACAACAAAGCTTGCCTTATGGGGTAGGCTCTAACGATATAGGCCTTGATCGAGGTCAGCTTGGTGATACACATTTAGTGCAGTTTGAGCACTTTGGCAATAAGGTAATGTTGCGCGCCCTCAATACTTACTATCGCGCAAACACCAGTAATAAATCCGAGCAACAAAGTATAAAAGAGGCTTTTGCATCGAGCATTTTAGCAGGGTTTAAAGTGGTTGCTGAGCGCGAAAATACTTTGTTAATTGATTACACACCTTATTTATTAAGTGACGTGCATGGTGTTAGCCGCACCTTAGCGGCGCGTAAACAAGGTCACTTTAGTTTAGATGAAAGCCGCAGCGCGGTTGAAATGAATCGTTCTAAAGCGTTTGTAAAAAACACCGAACTTGAAGCAGTACTTACTTTTAAAGGCTCACAACCTGGAAAATATATTCGCCAGGTAAGTGCTGACCCTTATGCCCTAACTGTACATCAGCATCATTCATTGATTGAACTGCCTGATGATAATTATACCCCGCGTAAATTCCACCCGCAATCAGGCTATTGGAGCATTGAGCATAAAGATTATGCTACTGCGCTTACTGAATCAATGCTGGTGCGGACTATCCCGCGCCATCGACTTAGTAAAAAAGATCCCAGCTTACCTATTAGCGAGCCGGTTAAACCGATTATTTATTATCTAGACCCCGGTGTACCTGAGCCTGTTAAAACGGCGTTATTAGATGGCGCTAAATGGTGGGATGAAGCATTTTTAGCGGCAGGTTATAAAAATGCCTTTGTAGTTAAGGTGCTACCAGATAATGCCGATCCGATGGATATCCGTTATAACGTAATTCAATGGGTGCATCGTGCAACGCGTGGTTGGTCTTATGGATCATCAGTGATTGATCCACGTACGGGTGAAATTATCAAAGGACATGTAACGTTAGGATCGCTACGGGTTCGTCAAGATATTCTGATTGCTGAAGCGCTCGCCGCCCCCTATATTGAAGGTGATGAAGTAACAACACGGTTACAAGCGATGGCGCTTGATCGTATTCGTCAGTTAAGTGCTCACGAAATTGGTCATACCTTAGGCATTGCTCATAATTTTGCTGCCTCAGTAGCAGACAGAGCCTCCGTGATGGACTACCCGCACCCATTACTTAGTTATAACGATAACAATGAGCTTGATGTAAGCCGAGGTTACGCGCACGGTATGGGTGTGTGGGATACACAAGTAATCAAATATGGTTATAGTGACTTCACCAATCAAGATGAAAGTGCCGAGCTGACTGCTATTCTAGCTGAAAATAAAAGTAAAGGGTTGGAGTTTATTTCAGATCGTGATGCTCGCGCTCAGGGGGGAGCACATCCAACAGCCCATTTATGGGATAATGGCACTTCTCCAAGTGATGAACTAATGCGTGTGCTTGAAGTGCGTAAACATGCTTTGGCTAGTTTTGGTTTACATAACATAAAAGCGGGTACTGCACTTTCACAGCTTGAAGAAATGCTAGTGCCGTTGTATTTATTTCATCGTTATCAGGTCGAAGCCGCCGTTAAGTTAATTGCGGGTGTTGACTATGATTATGAAATGCGTGGTGAGGAACCCGTAAAAGGTGCACAGGTAGTCGTTAAGCAAACCCAGCAAGCCGCATTGGATGCATTGCTTGCCACTTTACACGCTGAGAATTTAGTCTTGCCTGAGTCAATATTGGCACTCATTCCGCCTAAAGCGTATGGCGAGAAAAAATCACGGGAAAGTATCGTTGGTCGTACTGGGCTTATTTTAGATGCTATGGCACTGCCTGAAGTGGCCGCGCAGCATAGTTTATCGTTATTATTAAACCCTGAACGTTTGAATCGCCTTGCTCAACAACAAGCACGTAGTAAAGCATTTTTTAGTTTAGACAGCTTACTTAAACAGCTTTATACCCAAACCTTTGAGCAAAAGTCATCAACAGGGATGACGGGTAAAGTGATTCAGCGAGTACAGTTATTAACAGCAAAGCAAATGGCTGATTTAGTTGCTAGCAATAAACTCGCGCCTGAAGTCCAAGCACAGCTTAGTTATTACCTTAGCAAACTAGTGCAAGACTATCAGCAAGAATCGTTTTTATCTGATATTAGTGTTGGTGATAGTGCCTTTAAGCAATATTTAGCAGACCAAGTTCAGTTATTTATAGACAATGGCAAGTGGCCTGAAAACTTTAAAGTGCTTCCTATTCCGCCGGGTTCACCTATTTAAAGGGAAGTGTGGTTTGCTATGATCACTTAAGCGTGATGTGAGGTCGCGGCTATGGTGCTTGGTTCATAAAATCAGTTTTTCTTGCATAAAAGTGTTTTTTTGATAACCTAAGCGCCTCCCAAATTAAGAGTTGCAGAGGTGTGTATGGTGTTATTATCTCGTTCGTTGCTAGCGATGACCATTGCCTTTGCAAGCTTTTCCAGTGCAGCAGTTCTTCCTAAAAAACAATGTGATGTTGAACTCAGCCACGGCTTAATAATTACTGATGATGTTATTCGTATCGTCGACAAAGGCCAAACTCGGGTACAAATAAACAATAATAATCAATTGTTTATTCGTGGTTCATTGGTTGACTTAACTCCTGAAGAAAGTAAGGTCGTAGAGCAGTTTAGTTTAGGTATTCGAGACACAGTTCCAGAACTTGTTGATCTTGCTACAGATGGTGTAAACCTAGGGCTGAGTGCTATAGAGCAAGTGGTTGAAGGAATGTCTGATAAAGAGCCTGAAGTACTCAAAACCCAGCTACAATATGTTGAACGTGCGTTGATGGATAAATTTAAACGTGGTGATGACTTCTTTTTTATTGCTCCGCAGTCGCTATCAAAAATAGATGATTTTTTTACCAAAGAAATCAGCCAAAAAATTCACTCAGCCGTACATGGTTCATTAGGCGCTATATTAATGTCTTTAGGTGATGCGTTTAAATCTCGTGAAGGTAATATTGAAGACCGTATCAATGATATGGGACAACGAATGGATATCATTACTCAAGAAATTGATAAATCACTAGAAAAAAAAGCTCAGCAATTAGAGCTTAAAGCTGCAGAGTATTGTGAGTGCTTAAATAGCTTAGATGCCACTGAATCTAAGCTACAGGCTATTGTTCCTAGTATGAGCGATTTCGACCTCGTAGAAATCAAATCTTAAATCTTATTACTAACAGTCTTACTAAAAAATGTAAGGCATGTTTCTTTGCATCTATATAAGCGTTCAGATATTGATTTCATTGGTAGATAGTTGACGATATTCACCCGCTGCTAAATTATCATCTAAGATAATATTGGCTATTTTCTCGCGGTGTAATTCAACTACTTTATTATCAACGGCAGCAAGCATGCGCTTTACTTGATGGTATTTTCCTTCGCAAATAGACAACCGTAAACTATAGCTTTCAATTGGCTCAACAATAGCTGGCTTGGTTAGTTCTTTTTCGTTATGTAATTGTACACCATCACGTAATAACTCAGCAGCTTCTGTTGTTAGTGGCTCAGCAACTTCAAGTAAATATGTTTTAAGCTTATTATGCTTCGGTGAGGTAATTCGATGGGACCAATCACCATCATTAGTAATAAGTACCAAACCCGTGGTGTCAATATCAAGTCGCCCAGCAACATGAAAGTCACTTAAATTGGGTTCATCAAGCAAGTCGAATACTGTTGGGTGTAGGTTATCTTTGTTGGCGCAAACATAGCCCACCGGCTTATTAAGCATAAAATAGCGTTTACCTAAATACCTGAGCGTTTCACCTTGCCATACGACAGTGTCATTTTGGGTTACTGGTTGATCAAATCTAGTGGCTACTTCTCCGTTGATGGTGGCTGCTTTTCGCTTTATTCCTGCGCGGGTTTGGGTGCGTGTTGTTTCTGCTAAATGGCTGATAAATTTATCTAAGCGGCAAGGGAATTTCATTTGATTTACTTCTTTAATCGACAACAATACCAGTAATTATAAACGATAGTGATAAACCATAATAGCGATGCCAATAAGTCTTTATTTGTTACTTTACTCATTAAATTGCATTGGGATGAGGTTGTTAGTTTTGGTTATTATTGTTTATCAGCTAAAGTACAGCAGTGATAAAGGAAGATAATTTAATTCTTTATTCCTGAGCTATGCTTTAACCAACTCTTTAATATTCAGCTAGAGAGGGGTCTATTTATAAACAAGGTAAATAATGGCTTAGTTGAACAGAGTCGACTAAAAACGTTTGCTTTTTTATTGGGGTCGCATTTTTAGTCCGCTACAATGCTTTAGTTTTTATAAAATAGCGACAAATTATGACAACAGTCTGTGGGCCTATAGATGCGTTTTACCAAACGCAAATTGCAGCTGGTAAATTACAGCCAGATCAAGCTCAACTTGCCGCTGTTAAAGCGCTTGATGAACTGGCAGGGCAATTACAAACCCCACATAAATGGTGGCAAAGGAAGCCTTTCATACCTGGCGTATATTTATATGGCCCAGTGGGGCGTGGTAAGTCGATGCTGATGGATGTGTTTTATGAGCAGGTTACAGTTACACAAAAAACACGACTACACTTCCATCATTTTATGGTTAAAGTACATCAGCGCTTAAATGAACTGCAAGGTATTAAAAACCCGCTAGAGCTCATCGCTAAAGAATGGTCAACGCAAACTCGGTTAATTTGCTTTGATGAGTTTTTTGTCTCTGATATAGCAGATGCGATGTTAATGGCTGGACTTTTTAAGGCATTGTTTGCTAAGAAAATTGTGTTGGTTGCTACGTCAAATTGCGCACCTGCTGCACTATATTATAATGGTTTACAGCGAGTGCGTTTTTTACCCACTATCGATTTGATTAATCAACATTGCAAGGTGCTTAATGTTGCGGGGCAGGTTGATCATCGTTTTCGCTTTGGCAAATATCATAACTATTACTTTATAAAGGCTGAGCCAGCATTATTAACCGCGCACTTTAATGCATTTACTCCCGCTGATAAAAGTAATGGCAGTATCACAATTTGTAATCGGCAAGTGCCAATTATGCAAAAAAGTAACAAAGCCATTATGTTTGACTTTATGGCGCTATGCTCTGGCGCACGCAGTACTCAAGATTATATTTATTTAGCCAAGCACTTTAGCCGCTTATACATAAGTAAAGTGCCAGTTATGGGCAAAAATGCTAGCGCTAAGCAAATAGTGCATGGTATTGAAGATAGCTACCAGCGCGAAAAACAAGACCTACAAGAACATCAATTCGATGATGAAGCCAGACGGTTTATTGCTTTAATAGATGAGTTTTACGACCGTGGTAAGTTAGTGGTTATTAGCGCTGACGTGGATATAGCAATGCTGTATCAAGGTAAACGTTTGGCGTTTGAATATCGTCGTACTGAGTCGCGGTTAGTTGAAATGCAAAGCTGGTAGCTAGCAGTTAAAAAAGATAAAAGGCATGCTCTTGCAAGACATGCCTTTGATAACAACCTAGTTGGAACATTAAATAAGCCTTGGCTTATTTAATGAATTAGTTAAAAGCTATATTGCGCACCTAAGTACACATAGCGCCCAGCGCCACCGCCATATTCGGTGTAGTAGTTACCACGCCCACCTGGGTAGAATGCGCCTCTATTATCAAAAATATTATTAACGCCAGCAAATATACGTAAGTCACTCTGGCTTGTTAACGCCATGGTGTAAGAAGCAGATAAGCTATGTTTTAGGTATGAACCATAGTCTTGATACTTTAGCGGCTCGGGGTTTGCAACACAGGAAGCTTCACTTGCTGCACAGCGTTCGTCGTTTGCTGCTATAGCATCTAAGTAATCTTCCTCATCTTGTTGATCAGCTTTAAATGAGCCTAAGTAGTTTGTACGCCAACGAATACGAATATCATCCATACTCCATACTAATGACATGGCGGCTTTATCTTTCGTACGACCATAACCTGCATACTGTGTGGTGACATCTTTGCCGTCTAAGCCTTCATACGTTTGTGAATTTTCAATGACGTGGTTGTAATCAGCTTTAAGTGAAATATTACCGTAGTTGCCAATATCAACCTTATAGGTTGCGACTACGTCATAACCGCGTGCAGTGAGTTCATCTAAGTTATATTCGCGTTGTAGAATTTTAATAATATTACCTTCGCTATTTCGGGTAATGTCATTACAAAACTCATTATCATCGCCCCATGCAGCTTCTGAGTCATAACACTCGGACATAATATTTTCGTTACTGATCTCGTCAATTGCATCAACGATGGCAATGTCGTAGTAATCAATAGCAAGGTTAAAACCACCTAAAAATTCAGGTGCTAATGTTACGCCAAAGGTGTAAGTATCAGCGGTTTCTTCTTTTAAGTTAGGGTTACCAGTGCCGGGTGAGTAGTTGTTGTCTTCACTTTCAAACTCAAAATCAGGGTTTTCAGCAAGCTGATTCGCAAGCGTTGGCTCTAGGCGGCAATTAGCATGGCCAGGTTTAGTTGATGTAGCCGTTAAACCATCACAAATATCATCATATGAGTCAAAATCGCCACGTGGTGGCGACATTAATTCGGTGATAGTTGGTGCACGCTGAGCACGTGCATAGTTAGCACGTACCATATAACCATCAACGGGTTGCCATAATAAACCGAGTTTATAGCTGGCTACAGTATTGACGTTTTCCATACTGTAATTAGCTAAACGTAAAGAGGTTTCAGCTGATAAGCTTTTTGCTAGCGGCGCATCTTGTAAAAGTGGAACTGCCAGCTCTGCGAAGGCTTCGTAGACTTCTACTTCACCATCAAAAGAGGGTACAACGTTAAATGTGATCCCGCCGACTTTCATGTCTTCACTCGTATCTAAACTTTGCGAGTCTTTACGATATTCACCACCAAATACGGCAGATACATTGCCCGCTGGTAATTCAAATAAGTCGCCGGTGATATAGCCCATTAAGGTGTATTGTTGAATCTTAGTATCAATAATCGGATTCGTACGGATCCAATCAGCCATGTCTGGTGTAATAGAACCCTCACCAAATAGATTTAGCGGAACGCAACCTTGTGCGCGAGCGTCAGCATCAATACACTGAATGGTTCCATCTGCTAATTGCTCTGCCTGCAACGCTTGATTTACACGTACCGTGTTTAATTCGTTATTACGCACTTGGTGTTGCTTAAACTGGCCATAGCCTGCTGATACATCCCAATCCCACTCATGGTCAAACATTGTGCCTTGCAGGCCTGCCCAAGTACGAATTGTTGTACGGTCATTATCAGTACTAATATTACCTACCTCGCCAAAGCGACGGTCCCAATAAATACGGTCTTTATACGGGTTACTATCAATAATTTGTTGCGGTACATACGGGTTATCAATTGGGATATAACCGGGTGCAATATCGGCAACTGGATCGCCTGTTACAGCGTCATAGCGAGGAACAGCAGCACCTTCATACTCGTCTTCAGGAGATTTACTATTGAACGAGCCACTTTTGCTGTACTGAATTTGGCCATAAGCCATGATATCGTCAGTCAAATCGTAATCGATTTTTACTGCAGTAGATAAATTATCGCTGGGTACATCAAGCATTACATATTTACTTGAGTTGATCCCGTAAACCTCTTCGTTGCCTTTCCAGTCATCACGGAGTGTTTGGCCGTCGTACCAAAATTGAGTGTCATTTTTACTGTTTTCTAAAAATACACCGCCTAAGGTACCGTCGCTTTTGCTCATCCAATCAGCTTGGCTGATATCCCTCATGCATTGATAACCGGTTGCGGTATTCATTTGGTTACACATCAGCTCATCATCATAGCTGTGCGATGCTTCTATTTGCGCGCGGTCGCGGTCATAGAAGGTCATGCCAAAGTCGCGATCCCAGTTTGAGCTAAAAAAGACGTAACCACGGTCATCGCCAAATGATGTACCGTAATTTAAATCAAGCGTAAATTCTTTGCCGCCGCCCTCTGTGGTTTGACCGCCTCGGGCTTGAAAATCTAAGCCTTCTTTTTTTGACTGGGTAATTATATTAACCACACCAGCAACCGCATCAGCGCCATATGTAGCAGAGGCTCCGCCACTAATTATTTCAACGCGCTCAACCATACCGCTAGGAATAGTATTTAAACTAACGTAATTACCGCCGTAGCTATTAGACACAACGCGACGGCCATCAATGAGTGTTAATGTACGATTAGCACCTAAGTCACGTAATTGCACTGTTGAAAGCCCAGTGCCTGAAATACTCGATTGGCTGGTGGTATTACCGATACTCTGGCTCAGTGCTGGCATGTTATCGATTAATACATCTGATAAGTTACCTAAGCCAGTATCTTGAATAGCAGAACGATCCATGGTTACCAGCGGTGTGGCGACAGAAAAGCTATCACGTTTAATACGTGAACCTGTAACCGTTATTTTTTCTGGTATTTCTAGTTTTGCTTCTGCAGTGCTATGTTTTGATGCAGTGGCTTGGCGTTCAATTTCAGCATTATTAGCAATGGCTTGGCTTGAAAAGCATGCTGTGATTGCGAGTGCTAATGCACACTTATTTGTTGATAACTGGATCATGCAGTTTCCCTATTTATTGTTTATTAGTTGTTATGTTTTATTTTTATAAAGCTAAAACATTGGTCACTTTGACGGGCAGTTCAAAGTACTACGACCAATGCTTTAGCTGATGGGGTTTGTCGAAATTAGTTGTAAGTAATTGTGAAATAAAACACAATGAATGACGTCTCGTTTATATCCCTATTCTATATCTATTAAATATCTATTCTTTTATAATCAGACGGTTGTGATAATTTTTTACAAGTATGTTAAATTGTGTTCATGTAGCTTATCGCGTTACTTTGCTTTTCTTAGCAAATAAAGGTTATCCTTCTAGATGTCTAAATTTAAGGTGTAAACACGTTATTTATGAGTATTGAACAGCCATTTTCAGTTGGAATATGTCAAGTTAATGTGCTTGAAAACACGCTGACGTGTAATGGTGATGAGCGCGTGTTGCAACCTAAATTTATTGAGCTGCTTGGTTTTCTAGCCTCTCGCTACCCAGAGATTGTCACGCGTGAAGAGTTAATAAATAACGTTTGGGATGGCAATCATTTTGTGGGTGAAAAAGCCCTAACGAATGGCATTTGGCATGTACGCAAAGCCTTTAAAGAGCTTGATCCAGATAATGATTATATTGATACTTTGCGCAAAACTGGTTATCGATTAGCGCAGCTCCCTCACTATGTAAGTAATGATCAATATGAAGCTGTGCCTGTTAATAACGGGATATTTAAGCGTTATTGGTTTTTAATATTAGCCGTAACTCTCGCATTGATAAGCGCTGTTATTACGAGTATGTCACTGGACAATTCCCCCATAAATAAAAAATCCCTTAGTGAACATGTTGAAACCATTACTAGCAGTCCCGGGCGTGAGCTGTTTCCGACCATATCGAAAGATAACCATTACTTAGCTTACTCATGGCGGCGATTAGGGAGCCAACGTAACCTTTACTTACATGATTTATTATCACCCAATAAAGCATCTATTGCGCTTACTGATAACCAAGCAATTGAAGGGCGAGTCGTGTTTAGCCATGACGCGCAGTCGATTTATTATTATCAATATCAATCCAGTGGTGAGTGTCAACTGGTTGAGCAAGTGATTAGTAGCGGTAAAATAACCAAACTGGCTAAGTGTATTGAATCGTTAAGTAGCGACCTCGATATAACTAACCAAGGTGATAAGTTAGTTTTTTTAGGACCTAGAAGTAGTGCTGATAACGGCCAACAAATAAATAATTTTGCCCAGCTTAAAATAATAAATCTTAATGATCATTCCGTCACGGAGGTTGCTTGCCAAGCATGTAATTTTTATGATGAATCAGTGGCTTTTTCTCCTACAGGTGAGCAATTAGTGGTTTCACGTAATTTACCAACAGGCCACGAAGAGCTATTTATTCTTGC